>DAOSUG010000375.1:0-3149 GCA_035378545.1 Micropruina sp.
GAGGTGTCCGTGGTGCCCGACTGGGTGCCGTCCACGTAGACGGTGTAGGTCTCACCCTCTTTGACCTTCGAGTTCGACACCACCAGCGACCCGATCTGCCGCGTCGCCTGGTACGTGGCGATCACCGTGCCGGAGGAGTCCTTGACCTCGAGCGTCGATCCGGCCGCCGCGTTCACGCTGAACATCAAAGACTTCTGCGACGAGTCCGTGCTGGGTGCCTGCGCCATGCCGGACGAGCCGCCGGCGATCAGTGAGCCTCCGGTGATGGTGAAGGTGCCGTTGTAGTCGAGGGCGGCATTGCCGCTGTTGGTGGGTCCGTTCACCACCACCGTGCCGCCGCTCATCGTGATGTCGCCGTTGGAGTCGAGGCCGTCGCCGTCGGCCGTCACGGTCAACTCGCCGCCGGAGATGTTCAGCACGGTGCCGTCCTGTGCCTGCATGTCGCCGGACGTGGACGCCGAGTCGGTCGCGTTGATGCCGTCGTCGCTGGCCGTCACCGTGGTGGTGCCGCCCGCGATGCTGATCGTCTTGGCCTCGAGCCCCTCCACCGACTCGGCCACCGTCAGGGTGCCGCCGGTGATGCTGATCGCGTTCCAGGCGTCGATGCCGTCGTCGCCCGACTTCAGCGTCACCGTGCCGTCCACGAGGCTGACGTAGCCAAGGCCGGTATCGGTCTCGTTGTCGGACTTGAGCGAGTCGCCGCTGCCGCTGGTGACGTTGATCGTGCCGCCCTTGATCACCAGATAGTCCTTGCCGCGGATGCCGTCGTCCTTCGCGGTGACGTTGATCGTGCCCGAGACGATCACGACTCCGTCCGAGCCGTTGATGGCGTCGTTGTAGTTGCCGGTCACGTTCAGCGTGCCCTCGCCCAGAATGGTCAGGTCGGGATCGCTCCAGATCGCCGAGTTGGGGTCGTCGTCGCCGGTCGCGGCATAGGTGGCGCCGTCGGTGACCGTGTTCGTGGTGCCCTTGGTGAGCACGATCAACGCCAGGTCGGCCTTGTCGATCACGATCGCAGAACCGTCATGGTTGGTGAGGGACGCGTTGTCGAGAATCAGGTAGACGCTGCCCGAATCCTCGGTGTCGACCACCACCTGACCGTCGGCCAGGGTGCCGGTCAACCGGTAGGCGCCGGCCGCGGTGATGGTGATCACGCCGTCCTTCACGCTCACCCCGTCGGTCGCGGTGGGGTTCGACAGGTCGATGGTCACCTCTGTGCTGGTGTCCCAGGTGTGGTCGTCGGTGCTGTCGTGATCGGCGGTCAACGCCACCGTCGCCGAGGTGGACGTGCCGGTGCTGGACGAGGTGGAGGTCGTCGCCGCCACGGTCGCGGCTGTGCAGCCGCCCACCGCGAGCACCACGGCGGCGAGGCCGCCGGCGATCCAGGTCTTGGTGTTGGCCAGAAAGGTCATGTCAGGTTCTCCGATTCGAGTGGGTGGGTCGGTGGGGTCAGTGGGTCAGCGCGTCGTCGGCAGTGTTGGCGGCGGTATCGCGGGCCAGCGGGGAGGAATCGCGCACCCGGTAGCGCACGTCCACCACGGTGGTGTCGCGCACCTGGTCGACCCGCTGCACGGTGAACTGCTTGATCTGTGCGCCCAGCAGCATCGCCAGCTCGGTCTGCAGCTCCTTCTCGTCGGTGATCGCCCGGTCGAGGGTGAGCACCTGGTGGCGGTAGCCGCGGAACAGGGCGGGGTGGTCGGCGAGGTACATCACGGCGACCAGCAGCCCGATCAGCAGCAGGCCGAGCCAGGTCGGGTCGAAGGCCAGGCCGGCGAGCAGGCCCATGGCGAGTGAGACGAAGTAGTACGCCACTTCGGAATGACTGAGCTCGGAGGAGCGCAGCCGGATGATCGACAGCACGCCGAACAGCCCGAGCCCGAGCCCCAGCCCGACGGACGCGCTGGCGAGCGCCGCACTGACCGCGACGACGGCCACGTTGAGGCCGATCATGGCCACCATCACCTCGCGGCGGCGGTAGCGCTGAAAGTAGATGCCGAAGGCCAGGACGAGAATGGCGGCCAGGTCGATGCCGAGGCTGAGCAGAGTCATGGGGATTTCCTAAGTTCGTTCGATCGTGATGATTGAACGTTATGGACGCCGTCCGCCGATCGGCTTTGAGCCTGCTGTGAGCCATCTGTGAAGCCCGGCGGGCTTCACGAGCGGTCCGCCGGGCCGGCTGACCTACGATGAGCCCCATGAGTCCACGGGTCGCGCTGGTGCTGGGATCGGGGGGTGCACGGGGCTATGCCCACATCGGTGCGATCCAGGTGTTGCGCGAACGCGGCTACCAGATTGTCGGCATCGCCGGCACCTCGATGGGTGCGCTGATCGGTGGTCTCGAGGCGGCCGGCAAGCTGGACGACTACACCGACTGGGTCACGACCCTCGGGCCGCGCGACGTGATGCGGCTGCTCGATCCCTCCCCGTTCGGCGCCGGGGCCATCAAGCTGGAGCGGGTCCTCAGCCGCATGACGGAGATTCTCGGCGGGGCCCGGATCGAGGACCTGCCCATCCCTTACACGGCCGTCGCCACCGACCTGGGTGCCCGGCGCGAGGTCTGGTTCACCGCCGGCCCGGTGGACGTGGCGATCAGGGCCTCCGTGGCGATTCCCGGTGCGATCGCACCGATCATGGTCAACGGACGGCTGCTGGCCGATGGTGGCTTGCTGAACCCGTTGCCGGTGGACGCCGTGGCTGCGGTGCCCGCCGATTTCACGCTGGCCATCTCGTTGTCGGGTTGGACGCCACGAGACTTCAACGCCACTCCGGCCAGGGCCACCTCGGAGCCCCGGCCACCCGTGGAATGGCTGGACCAGTTCCGGCGCACCGCCGCCGGCATCTTCGAGAACGACTGGGTGGCCTCGATGCTGTCACGGTTCGGGCGCGCGCCCGATGCCCTGGACGCTCCCGCGCCGGACGCCCTCGAGCCGGACCCGGACCAGATGCTGGTCGCTCCGGCGCCGGCCGGACTGGGCATCGCCGAGGTCGCCGGCCTGGCGCTCGACACCATGGGCGGCCTGATCACCCGGTTCCGGTTGGCCGCCCAACCACCGGACGTGCTCGTCACCGTGCCCGCCGATGCCGCACGGACGCTTGACTTTCACCGCGCCCACGAGCTGATCGAACTGGGCCGTGCGCTGACCAGCGAC
>DAOSUG010000376.1:0-1953 GCA_035378545.1 Micropruina sp.
AGATCGGGGGCCTCCGGCACCCGGGCCAGCGTGCGATGCACCAGCCTGCGCACCACCCGTTGGTCGATTCGGGCGCCTCGATCGCCGACGAACAGCGCGTCACCGGCCTCGGCCCGAGCCACCAGGTGTCGCTGGTCACGCCAAGCGGCCAACGCGCGCACCGCGGGTCCACCGAGCGGCACGGTGCGCTCCTTGTCGCCCTTGCCCCGCACCCGCACCACCTGGCGGTCGGTGTCGAGCGAGCCGAGGTTCAGCCCGCACAACTCCCCCACGCGAATGCCGCTGGCGTACAGCACCTCGACGATCGCCAGGTCACGCAGTGCGGCCGCCCGAGCGCCCGGCTGGTCGAGGGCCGCGGCCTGCCCCGCCAGTTGGTCAAGGGCTGCTCTGGCCTGATCCACCTCGAGCGTCGGCGGCAGCGTGCGGTCCACCCGTGGCGACCGCAGCCCGATGGCCGGGTCGTGCGCGAGCCGTCCGGTGGCATGCGCCCAGGCGAAGAACACCCGGGCGGCCGCTGCGCGGCGCTGCAGGGTCGCCCGCTCAGCGCCGGCGGCGTGCTGACCGGCCAGCCAACGGCGCAGG
Source organism: Micropruina sp. (assembly GCA_035378545.1). GTDB lineage: Bacteria > Actinomycetota > Actinomycetes > Propionibacteriales > Propionibacteriaceae > Micropruina. Next base: position 583 of record DAOSUG010000376.1, read on the forward strand.
GTGCGCAGATCGACGTCGCTGAGGGCTCCGCTCTCGGTACGCTGCAGATACTCGGTCAGGTTCTGCAGGTCGCCCACATAGGCCCGCACGGTGTGCGGCGAGGCGTTCCGGGCCACGGCGAGGTGATGCTCCCACTGCGCCACCAGCTCGTCCTGCACGTGCCTGAGCCTACGATCCAGGCGCAGCGAACCGCTGCGGCGACACCCTCGCGGGCGCCGCCGCGTGCCATCCACGGCGATGAGCGCCGGCGATCCATGGTCGCTAGCATGGACGGCCGTAGAGAAAGGCGGCCATGAGCGACGATCCGACCAGCGGGCAGGTTCTGCCGATCACCCGGTGGGGCACCCCGGTGATGCACAGCCCCACCCGTCCGGTGACGGCCTTCGACGACGACCTGCACACTCTGGTGCGTGACATGGTCGCCACCATGCACGCCGCCCAGGGCGTCGGGCTGGCTGCCACACAGGTGGGCCTCGACCTCGCCGTTTTCGTCTACGAGTGCCCGGACGCCGACGATGTCGTGCATCGTGGAGTGGTGTGCAATCCAGAGGTATCGGTGCCCGAGAGCCGTGACCGCGCGCTCGAGTCCGCCGACGAGGGCTGCCTGTCCTTTCCGGGTGCGTACCAGGCCCTCGCCCGTCCCGAGCGGGTGGTGTGCACCGGCCAGGACGCCGACGGCAACCCGGTGCGCATCGAAGGCACCGGCCTGCTGGCGCGCTGCCTGCAGCACGAGACCGATCATCTCAACGGCACGGTGTTCAGCGACCGTCTCTCGACCCGGGCCAGGCGGCTGCTGACCCGGCAGCACGACGAGTTGGCCCACTTGTACCCCGACGACTGGCCGGTCACGCCGCGAGAGACCTCGGCCGGCTGACCGCGGACCGACGAAAGGAACATTCGATGACCATGTTCAACTGGGGACCCACCCAGCCCGGTGGCCCCCCGCCCTTCAACCGCGAGCGCTGGGACGGGGTCCTCAAGAACCTCGAGGTCAACTTCGGCATCGACGACGACGGCGACCGGTTCGGCGACTGGGAGTTCATGCGGCTGTGGTTCCTGGTGGAGGGCGCCAATGACGACCTGATGGCGATCCGGTCGATGTGGGACGTTCGTCCCCCCGTCGAGGCGTACGACTTCATCGTCGAAGCGGTCAACACCTGGAACCGTGACCATTTCTGGCCCAAGACCAGCGTCACCCGTGGTGAGGACCATCTCGGCGTGTTCGGTGACCTGGTGATCGACGTCGAGACCGGCGTCACCGACGAGTTCCTGGCCCAGCAGGTGCGCTGCATGATCGGCACCTCCAACCAGCTGTACACCTACCTGGCCGAGGCGTTTCCCGAATCGAAGGACTGGTTCAACGCCGGCGCG
>DAOSUG010000376.1:2053-3141 GCA_035378545.1 Micropruina sp.
GCGTTGAGCTTGTCCAGGCTCGGCACTGAATCCACGCTCAGCGCTGAGTCCGGCTCAGTCCCGATTCGGGCTCAGACCGGGAACCCCACCGCGTTCAGCGGGTCGCTACCGGTCAGCGGCACCAGCCGCCAGTTGAGCACGACGTCATGGTTCGGATGCAGGTCGACGGTGATCGTGTGCGGCGTCTCGACCAGCCGCAGTTCGGCGTAGAACACGCCATGGTGCCACGCCCCACTGGCCGCGATGCTGAGCTGCGGCCCCCAGCGCGTCGCCCACGTCGAGTCGAGCCATTCGCCGTTGCCGACCGCCGTGATCAGTTCGCCCTCGGCATGTTCGATGACCAGCACCTGGTGCCCCGCTTCGGTGGTGCGCAGCCGGACGGCCCCGAACGCGTCCGGTAGCTGCGACTGCGCATTCCGGACGGCCCTCACCTCGCCCGTGCGGTCCACCCCACCACGCACCGGCGGGTGTCGCAGTTCACCCAGCCGCGCCGCCAACTGCCGGTCGGCGGCCGACGACACCGCGGCATCCACCGCCGGCAGCAGATGCGTCCACACCGCGTCGAGGGTGGCCTGCATGTCTTCGACCTCGGACGTGATCGCGACCGCCACCTGCTGCTCGGGCAACACCAGGGCGAACTGCCCGAACGCACCGTCGCCGCGGTAGCCGTGACTCGCACCCCAGAACGAGAACCCGTAGCCATGGGCCCAATCACCGGCCATTCCTTCAGCCCGCAGCGACGCCGGCGTCGGCACCGTGGCAGCCGCCACGTACGGCGGCGGCACCAACTGCTCACCCTGCCAGCGCCCGGCATCCAGCCAGGTCTGCGCCAACGCCACAATGGTCGGGGTGGTCACATGCAGCCCACTGAAACCGAGGTCGCGGCCGAACGGCGTGCGCTGCGCCTTGGCCCCCTCGCCGCCCAAAGGGTCGAGCAGCAACCGGCGGACGTGGCTCGTCAGCGGCTGCCCGGTGACCGCCGCGATGGCCTGCGCGACGAGGTAGGTGCAGACCTGGTTGTAGGCCCAGACCTGTCCCGGTTCGCCGTCGGGCACCCGGGTGCGCACGATGGCGTCCAGAATCGGGTC
>DAOSUG010000377.1:0-3139 GCA_035378545.1 Micropruina sp.
ACCCGCCACCGCCTCGACACCGGTACTGTCGTCGACGTCACCCTGATCCTCGACCCCGACAGCACACACAGCTGGATCGCCATCGCCATCACCACCTGACAAGCCCACCCAACCAAGCTGCGGGTGGCGCGCCTGCGCTCGAACGGCACCCGATGGTGGGTAACCGCGTCTTGCGGTGTCGTGTAGTGTCCGGGTTCTCCACCCAGAGCGGTGTCGACATCCCTCGACACCATCCAGCCGGAAGCCTCCTGCGAGCCCCCCATCGCCGGAGGCTTCCGTGCACCCCAGGACAGGAACCAGCCACCTGCCCGATAGCTGATGTGCTGAACGCTTACGCTGTGGGCCCGACTCACTCGGGTTCTTCAGGGGCATGACAGATTCGCAACATGACGACGGCTACGCCTGGACCTGGGAACCCGCCGTCGGCGCCCTCACCACCATCGCCCTCCTGGCAGTGGTAGCGGTCCAGGCCGGCCGCAGCCTCACCCTCGCCGCCGCCGGCGCCGGCTGGCACTGGCCACCGTCGGCCGCCCTGGTCACCAGCAGCTGGGGCATCCTCACCGGTGATCTCCACGCCGGCCTCACCACCACCCACGGCGCCGCCACAGTCTGGGTCGCGTGGGTGATTGCGGGCGCGGTGTTCATTGCCGGCCTGGCCGCCGCCATCGTCCTTGCGCTGCGTGTCACGTCAGGCCGTCGCTTCAAGGGCATGGCCACGGCCGGACAGGCTGAACAGCTCCTCGGGCTGGGCCGTCTCCGCGCTAACCGGGCCGTGATCCGCCCCGACCTGTACCGAAAGGGCCACCGGCGATGACGCGCAGGTTTGAGCCGACGGAGGTGGGGTGGCGGATCGGGACCAGCAAGGTGCCGGTGGGCGTGCAGTTATGGCAGCCGTGGGACCGCACCGCGGGTGTGATCGGCCCCCAAGGCTCGGGCAAGACTCTCGACATCCTCACCCCCGCCCTCCTCCAGGCCCCAGGCGCCGCCCTGGTCACCCTCACCAAACCCGACGACCTCCTCCTCACCCTCGCCGCACGCCAAGCTTGCGGCCCAGTCGCCGTGTTGGACCCGTTCGGTGCCGCCCCTGGCCTGCCGGAGCTGATCTGGGACCCGATCGACGGCTGCGTCGACGCCACCGTGGCGGAGAAGCGCGCCAAGGCGTTCTGCGCCGGCACCCTCGGCAGCGGGGGAGACGGGGCCGACTCCGCCGCCCGCTTCTACGCCGCCGAAGCCGCGAAAGTCATCCAGTGCTACCTCCACGCCGCAGCCCTCGCCGGCTACACGTTGAATGACGTCCTCGAATGGTCCGCCAACCCCCGCACCGCCGCCCTGCCCTCGGAGATCCTGCGGTCGCACCCGATGGCGGAACCGAACTGGTCCGGTCTCCTCGCCGGCGCGGTCAGCAACACCGACGAACGCACCGCCGGCAACACCAAATCCACCGTCGACCAAGCACTGGCCCTCTTCGCGACGAAGGACCGACGCGAACGCTGCGTGCCCAGCGACGGCCGCCCCGCCGTCGACATCGCCGACCTCATCCGCAGAGACGGCACCATCTACCTGCTCGGCCGCGAAGACCCCTACGTGTCCGCCTCACCGCTCATGACGGCCGTCGCCGAGCACGTCCTCGACACGGCCCTCCAGCTCGCGAACGAGAGCGGGTTCGGCCGGCTGTGTCCGCCGATGCTGGCCTGCCTCGACGAACTCCCCTCCACCGCACCACTGCCGACGCTGGCGACCAGGATGGCGAACGAGCGGGCGTTGGGGATCTCGTTCATCTGGGCCTCCCAAACCTGGGCCCAGCTGACCCGCATCTTCGGCGAGCAGCAGGCCCGCGCGATCAAGGACCTCACCAACAGCCTGATCATCTTCGGCGGCTCCAAAGACGCCGGGTTCAACCGCGAGATCAGCGACCTCCTCGGCACCCGCCGGATCACCCGACGGAATCAACAGCACGGTCAGCATGGCTCGATCTCCACCCACGGCGAAGACACCCCCGTCATCCGACCCGAACAACTCCGCGAACTGCCCACCCGCACCGCGCTGGTGGTGGCGGAGAACGGGAAGCCGATCCTCGCCACCCTCCACCGCGCCATCGACGGCAAACCCGGCAAACGCCTCCTCGACCAGCAGCACGCAGCACGCCGGCTCATCACCAACACCCCCGACGCCCGCCTGATGAGCCCGGGGGAGAGAACCGCCATGGCGCACTCCTACGCCCGCCAACTCGGCCTCACCGACTGAAGGACCTGAATCGCTATGGCTCAGCTACTGCCGTTTCCCGATCTCACACAGCGCATGCTCGCCGCCTACATCGACCTTGCAGCTTTCGCCCGCGGGGGAGAGGCCGCTGAGGAGATCATGGCCACAGGTGAGATCCTGCCCAGGATCTGGGACCTCACCACCATCGCCGACCCGGATCTCCGCTGGGACTGCTGGACGTGGCTCGACGAGTTCGTCGTCTGGCTCAACGCGCAGCACGCCTGGTACTCCGCCGACCACACCCCCGCCTGCTGGCCCGAGCACCCACCCCTGGTCCGGGAACTCGGCACCCTGGCGTTCCTAAGATTCCAGGCCGGCGAAGCCACCGGGCCGCTGCCGTTGGAGGAGTGGCACCGCTACGCCCTGCCCGGTTACCTCGACCGGACACGCGACCAGCGCCGCGCCTGCGAGGAGAAGCACCAACCCTGGCCCGGCCGAGCCGCCCACACCCGCCACACCAACGACGACGCCGCAGCCCGGCGCCTTCGGCTGTTTCGGGACGATTGCGACCTGACCTCCGACGACGGTGAAGAGACGGTCACCCTCAGGGCCCTCTAGAGGCGTTCGGTCGCGCTGAGGGGAGAGGGCTATAGCTCGATGGTGGAGATCCTGTCGCCGCTGACCCAGCCCACCAGTAACTCACCGTCCTCGACCCGCACCACCTGCCCTTCCCAGCGGCCGGCGGTCTTGCGGCGGTCAACCACCAAGGCAGGGCAGGTGCTGTCGAGCCAAACATGACGCACCCGCTGATCGTCGAGAACCCTTGGCATTCGTCCGAGACGATCGCCGAGAGACCCAAACTCAGATCGCTTCATGGTCATGGTGTGGCTTCGTTCGCTTGGTGGCGGGGTTTTTGCAGCGCTCCGTGGCGGTCTTG
>DAOSUG010000378.1:0-3138 GCA_035378545.1 Micropruina sp.
AACTCCTTTGATTGTGTGTGTTCAAGTCGACGCTAGCAGTGCTTCTACGCCCGCCAACGACTGGTCAGCAGGTGCTCGATCCGCGCCTGCGTGCGCTTCGTTCGCAGGCCGGTGGAACCTGCGCGCGAAGCCGTCGAGGCTTGCCGCGGGTGCGACAGGGGCACATGGTGAGCGATTCGAGACCGTGGTCGTAGTGGGCCTCCGCTTGCTGAGGGGAACCCGGATGCTGCCACCGACTCTTGTTGACCGTCTGTCGCGCGAGGACGCACCCTATGGCGACCTGACCCGGCTTCGGAAATTTCGCGGCCTCGGGCGGCATCAACGACGCCGCCCGACTACGCGGCCACGAGGGTGGACGCTCTGGCCAGGTCCTGGATTTACGCCGGTGGCGTCGCCGACATCGAGGTGACCATAGAAGCGCTGAACGACGCCAGTTGGAGTTCGCCCGCCTACAGCCGGTATCCTGCTTCGCGGAGGATTCGCCTAGAGGCCTATGGCGCTCGCTTGGAAAGCGGGTTGGGTTCACACCCTCACGAGTTCGAATCTCGTATCCTCCGCCAGTTGACTAGGGGAACGCTGGCCCGACGTCATCGTGTGGTGGCTCTTGGTTGCCTTCTCTTAGTTTTCTGGGCTGATATGACAAGGGCCTCCGCATGTCCCATGTCTTGTCCTGCCACTGGAGATCGCAGCTGATCCGTCGCGTGGAGCGTGCCATTTTGCCGTCAGCCGCAACTGCTGCTCGGTCGACTCGTCTCCTTCGCCGTCGCATTGACGGACTGGTAAGTGATCTCAACCAGCTCAACCAAAACTTCGGCGGGTCAGAAATCTGTCGGGGACGCCCCGATACCGTGGGCCATGACGAAGGAGCGATCGTAGTGACAGATTCCGGCTCGGTAGGTCTGGTGGCGGGGACGAGCGACTCAACACCGCTGCGATTTCACGTAGCAATTGGTCCGCATGCCTATCTCCAGTTGGACGACATCGTGACGACCGAGAGACGTATCTCGTCGCGAGGCGTCGTCCGCACGGCCGGAGTCGTGACTCAGGTCACAGCGCGCCACGAGGGGGCCAGCTACGGGTCTGACGTCTTTCTGATCTCCGAAGGTATGCTGCCGGCCCAGGTTCAGGAACTCGCCGAGATCACCACGACGCGCGTAGAGCCCGAATGCTATGTTCCGCCGCTGCCGGGGACGTCGGTGCGCCGAGCGACGGGCGAGGACCGCGACCACGCGCTCTACTTCGACTCAATGCAGAAGAAGATGGTGGTCGGGCTAGGCCGAGATGGCGAGCCCATCTACATCAACCTCGACTTCCTGGACGGCACGCGAGGCGCCCACGTCTCAATCTCGGGCATCTCCGGCGTGGCCACCAAGACCAGCTTCGCGCTGTTCATGCTGCACTCCCTCTTCGCGTCCGAGGTGCTTGGCGCGCGGCGCACCAACGCGAAGGCGCTGGTGTTCGCGGTCAAGGGCGAAGACCTGCTGTTCCTCGACAAGCAGAACGTGCGGCTCGATGACGATCTGCGCGCCCAGTACGCGCAGTTGGGCCTGCCCGCGCACCCCTTCCAATCAGCGCGCTTCTTCGCACCCCCGGTTCGAAACGACACCACCGGGCGTGCCGACGTGGCGGGCCGCACGAGCGGCGTCCATGCCTTCTGGTGGACACTCGCTGACTTCTGCGCGCATGAACTCCTGCCCTTCGTCTTCGCCGACGCTGAGGACGACCGCAACCAGTACACGATTGTGGTGCACCAGGTCGCAGCCCGGCTCGCCGCCGACGTGACGAGCACGGACGCCTCGGGCGCGGTCACCATAGACGGCACGACGGCCCGCACCTATGCCGATCTTGTCGACCTCGTGGTCGACCGGCTGCAAGATGACAACGCACGCCCCCAGTGGGCGGGACCGGCGACAGGGGTGGGTACGATCAACGCGTTCATCCGCCGCCTACGTTCCTCACAGCGGGCCCTGTCCTCGCTCATCCGGGGTGATCTACCCCCCAGCACGACGCGCGAGGTGTCGACGGCCAACAGCCAGGTCACGGTGATCGACATGCACAACCTCCCCGAGCGTGCTCAGCGGTTCGTGGTAGGCGTAACACTCGCTAACGAGACGCTCCGCAAGGAGCGGGCCGGGGCGGGCGGGCTGCTCTTCACCATGATCGACGAACTGAACAAGTACGCTCCACGCGAAGGCAACTCCCCGATTAAGGACGTGCTGCTCGACATCGCCGAGCGAGGCCGCTCGCTGGGCATCATCTTGATTGGGGCGCAGCAGACAGCCTCCGAGGTGGAGCGCCGCATCGTCTCGAACTCCTCTATCCGCGTGGTTGGACGCCTCGACCCAGCTGAGGCCGGACGCCCCGAGTACGGCTTCCTGCCCCCGAGCCAGCGCCAGCGAGCCACGCTGGCAAAGCCCGGCGCCATGTTCGTGTCGCAGCCGGAGTTGCCAGTGCCGCTCGCTGTGGAGTTCCCGTTCCCCGCGTGGGCTACGCGACTCAGCGAGTGTGCGCAGGAGGTGACCACGAGTCCGGTGCTTGCCAGGCTCGCCAACGACGACGACCTCCCACCCTTTTGAGGAGACTCACGTGAAGTTCCTGCACACCGCCGACTGGCACGTCGGCAAGACGCTGAAAGGCCACAGTCGCCTCGATGAGCAGCGCCAAGTTCTGGCCGAGATGGTCGGCATCGCACGGGAGCACGACGTTGACGCAGTACTCATCTCCGGCGACCTCTACGACACCTCGGCTCCGGGCTCGGAGGCGCAAAAGCTGGTCAACCACACGCTGCTGACGCTGGCGAAGGAGGGCCGCGAGGTGGTCGTCATCGCTGGCAACCACGACCACGCGAACACCTTCGAGGCGTTTCGTCCGCTCATGAAGGCGGCCGGCATCGAGTTCGCCGGGCGTGTCCGCGCCACGGCCCACGGCGGCGTCCACACGTTCACGGCGAAGTCGACCGGGGAGCAGGTAGTGGTCGTGATGCTGCCATTCCTGTCGCGGCGCTACGCCTATGGCGCCGAGGAGCTGGTGACGGGCTCCCCGTCCGAGAACGCCGGCCACTACGACGAGGCAATGCGCACCGTCCTCCACGAACTCTGCTCGGCATTCCAGCCGGAGGCGGTCAACCTGGTCATGGCC
>DAOSUG010000379.1:0-3137 GCA_035378545.1 Micropruina sp.
GGCGGTGACCAGCCGGCGCTCGCGCTGCTCGGCGGTCTCGGTGCCGCGTCCGATCAGTCGGTTGACCAACTCGTCCCAGCTGGGTGGAGCGATGAACACCAGCCGTGCCTGTGGCAGGCGCTGCCGCACCTGCCGGGCGCCCTGCAGGTCGATCTCTAGAATCACCCGCTCACCCCGCTCGACCGCCTGCTGCACCGGTGCCGACAGGGTGCCGTAGCGATCGCGTCCGTGCACCACCGCCCACTCGAGCAGACCATCGGTCGCGATCAGTTCGTCGAAGTCGGCGTCACCGATGAACCAGTAGTGCTCGCCGTTTCGCTCACCCGGCCGGGGTGGACGGGTGGTGGCCGAGACCGACACCCACAACTCGGGGTGCAGCGCCTTGAGTGCCTTGGTGACGGTGCCTTTGCCTACGGCCGTTGGGCCGGAGATGACGGTGACATCACCGCTCACCGAACTCGGCCTTCAGGCCGGCGAGCTGATGCCGGCCAAGTCCGCGGATGCGCCGATTGGCGGCGATGTCGTACCGCTCCATGACCAGCGTGGCCCGCTTGTCGCCCACCCGTGGGAGCGCCTTCAGCAGGTCGACCACCTTGACGTGGGCCAGCACCTCGCTGTCGGCGGCCTCGTCGAGCGCCTGCGCCAAGGACAACTCACCCGAGCGCACCCGCGCCTTGAGTGCCGCCCGGGATCGACGCGCCTCGGTGGCGGCGGCCCGAGCAGCCTGCAACTGCTCGGTTGTCAGTTGGGGTATCGCCACGGTGACCTCCGGACCGCTCGCCCTGCCTTCGTTTTCGACAATTTACAAGCAAACCAACGTTGTGAACACCCTTGCGGGCGCGCATTTCAATGGGTCTGGTCGGCGACGCCGAGCAACCGGTCAACGCGGCCGTTCAGGGCCGCAGCATCGGGCCCGGCAGCGATCACGTCGCGGCTGACCGCCGGCAGCACCACGTCGATGGCGTCGCCGAAGAGAGCGGGCAGATCGTCGATACGGCCGCCCTGAAAGCCGATCCCCGGCACCAGGATCGAGCCGTTGAAGCCCGACACGTCACAACCCAGGTCGTCGTGGGTACCCCCCACCACCAGCCCGATGGCACCCTGCCCGGACGCACTGTTGGCCCGCCGGGCCGCGTCGATGATCTCTTGGGCGACCGAGCCCTCGTGGTCTTCGCCGAGCGCCAACTGCACCAGGTGCCCCTCGGGGTTCGAGGTGCGGGCCAGCACGTACACGCCCCGTCCGGACCGCTCGGCGGCATCGAAGGCCGGCTGCAACGAGCCGAACCCCAGGTAGGGCGACACGGTGATCGCATCGGCGGCCAGCGGCGCACCGTCGACCAGGTAGGCGTCGGTGTAGGCACCCATGGTCGAGCCGATGTCGCCGCGCTTGACGTCGAGAATGCTCAACGCGCCGGCTGCGGCGATGTCGCCGAGCACCCGCTCCAGCACGCCGATACCGGCCGAGCCGTGCCGCTCGAAGAAGGCCGACTGCGGTTTGAACACGGCCACCTTGGCACCGAGCACCTCGACCACTCGACGGGCGAACACCTCGAGGCCGGACGGGTCGTCCGCCAGTCCCCAGGCCTGCAGCAGGCCCGGGTGGGGGTCGATGCCCACGCACAGGTTGCCGCGCTCGGTGGTGCGCCGGGCCAGTCGCTGCCGATAGGTGGTCATGCTGTGCTCCTGATCAATGGTGCTGCGGCGTGACTGTCAGGCCTCAGCGACGGTGGCTGGACGTGTCGCGGGTCGCCGCGGGGGCATCCCGGAGTTGGCGGGTGAGCGCGTTGATCCGCGCCGGCAGCGCCGGGCCGCCATAGATGAACCCGGTGTAGAGCTGCACCAGCGGCGCACCCAGGTCGAACATCGCGGCAGCATCGTCGGCGGTCATGATGCCGCCGGCGGCCATCACCGGCAGGTCGGTGTGCCGGGTGAGATACCCGACCACCTCGCGCGCGCGCACGGTCAGCGGTGCACCCGACAGCCCGCCGGCTTCGGCGGCCAACGGCTGGTCGGCCGCATCGAGACCCGCACGACCCAGCGTGGTGTTGGTCGCGATCAGGCCGGCCACGCCGGCGTCCAGGGCCGCCGCGAGCACCTCGTCGAGCTGTGATTCGGTCAGGTCGGGGGCGACCTTGACGAACAGCGGCAGGCGTCCGGCGGCCCGCTCGACCAGGGCGCGCAGCAACTGCAGCAGCGCTCCCCCGTCCTGCAGGCTGCGCAGCCCGGGTGTGTTGGGGCTCGAGACGTTGATCGCCACGTAGTCGGCATGGGGTGCGACCAGGGCCAACGAGGCCAGGTAGTCGTCGACGGCCGCCTCGACCGGCACCACCTTGGTCTTGCCGATCGAGATGCCGATCGGAATGCCCGCGCCGGCGTTGTCGCGGTAGATGCCGAGCAGCGACAACTGATGGTGCAGGCGTTGCGCGCCCGCGTTGTTGAAGCCCATGCGGTTGATCAGCGCGTGCGACTTCTTCAGCCGGAACACCCGTGGACGCGCGTTGCCCGGCTGCGCCTGGGCGGTGACTGTGCCCAGCTCAGCGAAGCCGAAACCCATCGACTGCCAGGCCAGCGCGGCTCGTCCGTCCTTGTCGAGACCGGCGGCCACCCCGACGCGGCCGGGGAACCGGATGCCGGCCACGGTGACCGGCGCCCCGCGGCTGCCGGCCAGCAGCCGGGTGGCCGAGAGCGCCAGCGGCGAGCGGCTGAACCGGGCCAGGTTGGCGATCATGGTCTCGTGGATCGCCTCGGGGTCGCCGTGGTAGGCGCCGAACATTGCCGGGCGCACGATGGCCCGATACCCGGCATCGACCACGCTGACCCGCGGATTCACTCGTTCATCCTTGCGCGGACGAGGCGGGCGCGGCAGCCAATTCGCGACGCATGTCGGCGCTCCAGGCCTGCAGTGGACGCACGGTCAGCCCGCCCCGGCGCAACGCCTCAATGCCCTGGACGGCCGCGGACAGGCCGGCGACCGTGGTCACGCACGGCACGTCGCACAGAATGGCCGCCGAACGGATCTGCCACCCGTCCCGGCGGGGGTCGCCGCCCTCGGAGACGCCGAGCGGGGTGTTGAAGATCAGGCTGATCTCGCCGTCCATGATCGCCTGGACGACGGTCTTGGTGCCGTCCGCGCCGGG
>DAOSUG010000380.1:0-3135 GCA_035378545.1 Micropruina sp.
ATCGACCCCCCGCCTCGCGCACGATCACGTCGAGCGCTGCCATGTCGTGCAATGCCAACTCCGGCTCGGTGGCGATGTCGACGGCTCCCTCGGCGACCAGCATGTAGCTCCAGAAGTCCCCGTAGGCCCGGGTGCGCCAGCAGCCGCGCATCAGGTCGACGAACTGTTGGCCGCGCCCGCTGTCCACCCAACCGTGCACCGACGAGTACGACAGGGAGGAATCATCGATCGAACCGACCTCGGACACCCGGCAGGGGTTGCCCTGCAGCAGCGTCTTGCCGGTGAACGCACCCCCGCCGGCGCTGGCCCACCAGCGTCGTCCCAGGGCGGGCGCCGACACCACACCGACCACCACCCGGCCCTCGACCATCAACCCGATCAGCGTGGCCCACACCGGTACTCCGCGGACGAAGTTGGCCGTGCCGTCGATCGGGTCGATCACCCAGCGACGCGGACCCCAACCGGTGTCCTCGCGCTCCTCACCGTGCACCGCATCCCGCGGACGGGCCGTCTTCAGCGTGCGCCGGATCGCGTCCTCGACCGCCACATCGGCGTCGCTCACCGGGGTCAGGTCGGGTTTGGCGTCCACCTTGAGGTCGAGGGCCTTGAACCTGCTCATGGTCAGCGAATCGGCGTTGTCGGCCATCATGTGCGCCAGCCGTAGGTCGTCGAGGTAGCTCTGCTCGGGCATGCCTCTCAACCTATCGGTTGCCCGCGCCACCAGTGGGGACGTACCCGTGCCGCGCCCCGCCCGAACGTCAGCTGCCGGCCGGACGCTCCAGCCACGCGCCCTCCATGCGGCGGAACGAGTCCAGCCGCTCGGGCGCCAGCCGTCCCTGCGCCACGGCCTCGTCCAGGGCGCACTCCGGCACCCCCGAGGCGTGGGTGCAGCCGCGCGGGCACCCGGCGGTCAGCTCGGCGAGATCGGGAAAGGCCGCGACGATCGAGGCCGGCGTCACATGGCTGAGCCCGAACGACCGCACCCCGGGGGTGTCGATCACCCACCCGGCATGCTCGGGCAGTTCGAGGGCGATCGCCGCGGTGGAGGTGTGGCGGCCCCGTCCGGTGACCTCGTTGACCTCGCCGATGGCCCGCTCCACACCGGGGATCAGCGCGTTCACCAGGGTGGATTTGCCCACCCCGGAGTGGCCGACGAACACGCTCACGCGATCGCGCAGCAACGCACGCACCGCACTGAGGTCGGCCCCGGGCTGCACGGCGACGATCGGAATCTCCAGCGGCGCGTAGGCGGCGGTCAGCTCGTCGGCCGAGGCCAGGTCCTGCTTGGTCAGGCACAGCACCGGGTCGAGGCCGGCGTCGTAGGCGGCGACCAGAATGCGGTCGATCATGCCCATCCGCGGCGGCGGATCGGCGAGCGCGGTGACGATCACCAGCTGATCGGCATTGGCCACGATCGGCCGTTCGAACGGGTCGGTGTCATCGGCGGTGCGGCGCAGCACGGTACGCCGAGGCAGCACCTCGACGATGCGGGCCAGGGTGCCCTCGGCGCCGCTCAGGTCGCCCACCACACGCACCCGGTCGCCGACGATCACACCCTTGCGGCCCAGCACCCGGGCCTTCGTCGCGGTCAGCGCCACCTCGTCGTGCAGGCAGCGGTACCGCCCGCGATCGATCGTCACCACCACGGCCTCGGCGGCCTTGGAATAGTCGGGACGGTCCTTGGTGCGGGGGCGCGAGCCGCGCCCGGGGCGTCCGAAACCGGCGTGGTCGTCGTCGCTGACGCCGCCCCGCAACCGCTGGCTCACCGTCGCCTCACCGCTGGCTCAGCATGCGCTGCCACAGGCCGGAAAAGTCGGGCAGGGTCTTGGTGGTGCAGGTGAGATCGTCGAGCTCCACGCCTGGCACGGCCAGCCCCAGCAGGGCCCCGGCATGCGCCATGCGGTGGTCGGCATAGGTGTGCCAGAGGCCGGGAGCCAGCGGCGCGGGGTCGATGGCCAGGCCGTCCGCGGTCTGGGCGACCCGGCCGCCCAGGGCGTTCAGTTCGGCCTGCAGCGCGGCCAGCCGGTCCGTCTCGTGACCCCGGACGTGCCCCACCCCGCGAATGCTGCCCGGAGCGTCCGCCAGGCTGAGCAGGGCGGCGGCGATGCAGGTGAGTTCGCTGGTGCGGGCCAGGTCGAGATCGGCGGCGGCGACGCGTCCGGTGCCCGTGACGGTGACCCGCCCGTCGTGCAGCCGCACGTCGCCGCCCAGTGCACCGATCACCTGCAGGATCGCGTCGGCGGCCTGCACGGTGTGCGTGGGCCAGGCGGTGGTCACGCTGCCGCCGGCGATCAACGGCGCCGCCAGGAATGTGGCGGCGTTGATCAGGTCGGGCTCGATGGTGTCGTGGGCGGCCGCGATCGGGCCCGGGCTCACCACCCACCGGTTCTCGGACGGGCTCGTCACGCGCACCCCGCGCTCACGCAGCATGGCGAGCGTCAAGTCGATGTGCGGCCTGGACGGCAGCGTGCCGCCCTCGTGCCGCAGGTCGAGTCCCTGCTCGAACCGGGCGCCGGCGAGCAGCAGGCCCGAGACGAACTGGCTCGAGCCCGACGCATCAATGGTGACGGCGCCGCCGGGCACAACTCCGGTGCCGTGCACCACGAACGGCAGCGACCGGGGGTGTTCGACGCGCACCCCGGCCTGGGCCAGCCCGTCCAGCAGCGGAAAGACCGGACGTGCGGCGGCCTCGTCATCGCCCTCGAACCGGCTGGCACCTTCGGCGAGGGCGGCGATCGGGGGCACGAACCGCATGATCGTGCCGGCCAGCCCCACCTGCGCAGCGGCGGGGGTGAATCGGGACGGGGGAGTGACCTGCACCACGCCGTCCGAGAGGTCGGTGAAGCCGACGCCCAGCCCGGCCAGCGCGGCTCGCATCAGCCGGGTGTCGCGTGAATCGAGCACGCCGGTGAGCACGCTGGGGCCCGACGCCAGGGCGGCCAGCACGTAGCCTCGGGCGGTGGCCGACTTCGAGCCGGGCACGACGATCGTCGCCGACAGCGGCCCGGCGCTCGCCAGGGCCGCCGCCGAGGTCACTTCAGCGCACCTTCAAGCGTCTTGGTGGCCTGGTTAGCAACCTTCTTGGCCTTGCGGGCGGCCTTGCGGCCCTCACGCTCCAGCGATTTCTTGGTGCGC
>DAOSUG010000381.1:0-3120 GCA_035378545.1 Micropruina sp.
GGCGATGAACGGCAGCGGCGTTGCGGCCAGCGGACGTCCGGCACCGATCACCTCGAGGTGATCGAGCACGTCACCGTCGCCCGGCACCAGGGCGGCGATCAGCTTGGCGGAGTCCAGCACCGCGCCACCACCGAGGCCGATCAGCACGTCGGCGCCGTGGGCCCGGGCCGCCGCGACCCCGGCCCGGACATCGTCCAGGGTCGGTTCGCCCGCGACCGCCCAGGTGCCGACGTCGTCCAGGCCGGCCAGCAGGTGCGCGAACCGGCCCGGATCGGCACCGGTGCACACGAACGGACGGCGCCCGAACTCGCCGATCACGGTGGCCAGGTCGGCTGCCCGTCCGGGCCCGAAGACGATGCGTTGCGCGGTGGCGAAGGTGAAACTGGTCACGGTGCCAACAATGACACGTCGGACGGCGTGCGACCCGGCCATCGCAGACAGATCACCTGGGCGGGCTTGACGGTGTCCGACCCGGCCACGGCGGCGCGCATCGCCCCGGCGGCGCTGCGTGGATCGGGGCTACAGTGACCAGTGACTTCACCCGTCAGGCTTGCTCACCGATAGGACCCGTCCGTGACCTCGTTCACCCTGCCTTCACTCACGCTGGCCACCGCCGCCCCCGCCGATGCCGATGTGGTGGTGATCGGTCTCGCCGACGGCGCCTCGACGCCGGTGCTCGTCGGCGCCTCTGACCAGTTGCAGAAGCGGGTGGCCAAGCAGTTCGGACGCGCGCTGCTGGAGGTGGCGCTGTCCCTGGGCGGCACCACCAAGCCGGGCGTCACGGTGACGTTGCCCGGCCCGGACGGCACCCGCGTCGTGGTGGTCGGACTCGGCGATCTGGACGTCACCCCCGAGCAGGTCCGGCGAGCCGCCGGCAACGGCGTGCGGCAGGCCGCGGCCCTGGCCGGCGACGGATCGGTCACGGTGGCCGTCTGCCTGGACGCGGTCGAGCCCGACGTGATCCGGGGCGCCGCCGAAGGTGCCGTGCTCGGCGCCTATTCGTTCGTCAAGGTCAGCGGCAGCGAGCCGGCGCCGTCCGTCGCGGCGATCACCGTGGTGAGCAGCTCGGGCAAGCCCGAGGCTCGCCGTGCCGTCGAAACCGCGCGCATCGTGGCCACCGCCGTGTGCCTGGCCCGCGACTGGGTGAACGCCCCCGCCAACGTGCTGTACCCCGAGACCTTCGCCGAATCCGCCCGAGCCGCGGCCAAGGGCACCCGCATCGAGGTCGAGGTCCTCGACGACAAGGCCCTGGAGCGGGGTGCCTACGGCGGGCTGATGGCCGTCGGCGGCGGATCGTCACGGCCCCCGCGCCTGGTGCGGTTCTCGTACGCCCCCCGCGGAGCGAAGACGCATCTGGCGCTGGTCGGCAAGGGCATCACCTTCGACACCGGCGGTCTCAACCTGAAGCCGGCCGACGGTATGTACACGATGAAGAACGACATGGCGGGCGCCGCCGCGGTGCTGGCCGCCACCCGCGCCATCGCCGACCTCGGCCTGAAAGTGCGGGTGACCAGCTACGCGGCGATGGCCGAGAACATGCCGTCCGGCACCGCGTACCGTCCCTCGGACGTGCTGACCATGTACGGCGGCACGACGGTCGAGAACGTCAACTCCGATGCCGAGGGCCGGTTGGTGATGGCGGACGCGTTGGTGCGAGCCGGTGAGGATTCCCCCGACCTGATTCTCGACGTCGCCACCCTGACCGGGGCCTGCGTGGTCGCGCTCGGCGAGCGGGTGGCCGGGCTGATGGCCAGTGCGGACGAGGCCGCCGATCGCGTACTCGATGCCGCCGAGTCCGCCGGTGAGGCGTTCTGGCAGTTGCCGATTCCGGACGGAACCCGCAAGAAGCTCGACTCGAAGGTGGCCGACCTGCGCTCCGGCGGCAACCGCGCCGGCGGCGCCCTCACCGCCGCCGCCTTTCTGCAGACCTTCGTGCCCGAAGGCACGTTGTGGGCGCACCTCGACATCGCCGGCCCGGCGTTCAACGACGAAGGCCCCTACGACTACGTGCCCTCGGGCGGTACCGGGGTGGCCGTGCGCACCTTGGTGGCACTGGCGCAGTCGTTGCAGAGCTGAGTCGGATGAGCCAGATGCGCACCGATGTGATCATCGTCGGCGCCGGAGCGGCGGGCCTGTTGGCCGCCGTGGCCGCCCGCAGGCTGGGGCACGAGGTGCTCGTGGTCGAGGCCTCCTCCGTCGTCGGCGGCACCACTGCCACCACCGACGGTGCCCTGTGGCTACCGGCGAACGACCTGATGGGCCGCGGCGGTATTCCGTCCGACAGTCCGGACGTGGCGCTGCGCTACCTCAACGGCCTGTCCGCTCCCGACTCGCCGGCGATCGCCGCCCGGCGCCAGGCTTTCGTGCGCACGGCCGCCGCGGTCGGACGCTGGCTGAGCACGTCCAAGATCGCGCTCGAAGTGGTCAAGTCGCTGCCGGACTGCCGCCCGGACGCCGACGGTGCCGCCGCGCAGGGCCGCACGGTGCGGGTGCGTCCGGTGGCCGCGAAGCTGCCCGACGACTGGCGTGACCGGGTGCGCGGGGCCGGCCAGGGCGATGCCAAGCCCGGGCTGCTGGCGCGCCTGACGCGACCGTTCCGTGATCCTGCCCAGCCGGCCGGGGGCGCCTGCCTGATCGGCGAGCTGTTGCGCCGCGCCCTCGGCAGCGGCGTCGAGGTCTGGCTGGACGCACCGCTGCACGCACTGCTCGTCGACGACGGAACGGTCACCGGCGCGGTCGTCCAGCGTGGTGACGAGCGGGTCGAAGTGCATGCCGAGCGGGGTGTGATGCTGGCCTGCGGGGGGTTCGAGGGCGATCAATCGTTGCGCCAGGAGCATCTGCCGCTGCCCACGTCGTCCGCCTGGTCAGTGGGGCTGGGTGCCGAGGGGACGGCGCTGGCCGCTGGGGCGCAGGTCGCAGCCGCCGTCGCGGGGCTGGATCAGGCCTGGTGGACGCCGGTGCTGGTGGCCGACGGGGTCGCGCACAAGGTGGACGCCGCACGCGTCGCTCCGCACAGCCTGATCGTCGACCAGGCCGGTGACCGGTACCTGAACGAGGCCCAACCGTCGGTGAAAGTCACACCACCCCAGAGCCTGGCCCAGGCCGACTGCTGGCAAGCCC
>DAOSUG010000382.1:0-3105 GCA_035378545.1 Micropruina sp.
GGGTTCGGCCCGTCCGTTGCCGGCGCCGGTCGGTACGGCCATCGTCCGGGTCGGCGCCCTGACCATCGCCATGACCGGCGCCAACCGAGAGGAGTTGGAGCGGGCGGGCATCGCCTTCCACACCCTGCACCTGCACCCCAACCAGCACGCCGGCTACTTTCCGGGGGCCAAGCAACTCCACCTGGTGGTGCATGTCGCCAGCGATGACGCCCGCCTGCTGGGGGCTCAGGCGATCGGTCCGGACGGCGTCGCCAAGCGCATCGACGTGCTGGCCACGGCGATCCGGGCCGGGCTGCGGGTGACCGACCTGATCGATCTCGACCTCGCCTACGCGCCGCCCTACGGCCAGGCCAAGGACGCGGTCAACCTGGTCGGCATGGTCGGCGCCAACGTGCTCGACGGCACGCTACGGCTCTGGTACGCCCAGCAACTCGACCAGGTGCAGGGCTCGGCGCTGCTGCTCGACGTGCGCTCTGCGACCGAGGTCGCCACCGG
Organism: Micropruina sp.; assembly: GCA_035378545.1. Classification (GTDB taxonomy): domain Bacteria; phylum Actinomycetota; class Actinomycetes; order Propionibacteriales; family Propionibacteriaceae; genus Micropruina. Next base: position 496 of record DAOSUG010000382.1, read on the forward strand.
TACCCTGCCTGGAGCCCTGATGGTTCCGCACACCGAACTGCGCGGACGGCTGGACGAGGTGCGCGAGGCGGCGGCCGGCCGGCCGGTGCGGGTGCTGTGTGCGTCCGGCGTCCGCTCGGCGATCGCCCACCGAATCCTCACCCAGTCGGGTTTCGACTCCGCGTCGTTGTCGGGCGGCATGCTGACCCTGCGATCCTGGTTGGGCGCCGAGGCGGCCGGCCGGCTGGTCACCCCCGCCCTCGTGTCCGTCTGATCCGTCCGAGCTGACCGGCTCGCGTCACCAGCAGGAGGAACCCATGCCACCGACCGACCCCGCCGTCCAGCGCCGCATCCGCAACCGGCTGCGCCGCGCCCAGGGCCAACTCGATGCGCTGGTGCGCGCCGTGGAGGGCGGCGCCGACTGCCGACAGGTGGTCACCCAGCTGGCCGCCGTTTCCAAGGCGCTCAACCGGGCCGGCTTCGCCATCGTGGTGTCCGCCATGAAGGAATGCCTGGCCGACCCGGACGGCAACCATCCCGAGGAAGGCATCACCACCGCCGAACTCGAGGACCTCTTCCTCGCCCTCGCCTGAGCGCGCCCGACTCGACCCCTACGTCCCATCGACGACCGGCAGGAGCATCCGAACGATGTGTTACGCAGTGAAATGCACGCAGTGCGGCAAGACCACCTGGGCCGGCTGCGGCCAGCATGTGGCATCGGTGAAGGCCGGCGTTCCGGCCGCCCAATGGTGCGGCGGTCACGCGCCCCAGGCCACACGGTCGGGCGGAGGGCTGCTCGGGCGCCTGTTCGGCCGCTGAGCCGAGATTCAGCCGCTGAGCCCAGATTCGGGCTGAGTGGGCGAGATTCAGTCGTCGGTGCGGACGGCGACGTCGCCACCCCGGTGGAACCAACTGGGCGCCATGGTCAGCAGCAGAATCACGGCGAAGATGGCCGTCGGAATGCCGAGCAGCACGGTGAGGGTCTGGAGGGCGGTCGGGTCGGCCGCCGGTTCCCAGCCGGGCAGGGTGTCGAGCGGGATCAGTCCGATCATGGGTGACAGGGTATTGCACCGCCGGCACGGGGTCGAGCGTGTGGGGGTCGTCCAGCCGAACGCCCACCGAACTATCTCGCGCCCGTGAAGCTTCGCAGGCGCATGATGGTTCGGTGGGTGTTCGGCGGACGGGTGTGACGGACGCTCGTCCCGAACGCTAGATTGAAGCCCCGAGGCGTCCCCAACCTACTCGGGTGCGGCGTCGCCGACGACCCCGCTAGGAGCATTCGCGTGACCAACCCATCCGCCCGCATCGCGTGGGAAGGCCATCAGATCACGCGTGCCGTGGCCCGCATGGCCCATCAGATCGTCGAGGCCAACGGCGGCAGTGAGCATGTCGTGCTGCTCGGCATTCCGACCCGGGGGGTACTGCTGGCCCGCCGGCTGGCCGATGCGATCCGCGGCATCGAGGGCGAGGCCGTCGCCGTGGGCGAACTCGACATCACCATGTACCGCGACGATCTGCGCCGCCAGCCCACCCGGGCGGTCGGACGCACCTCGATCCCCCGTTCCATCGACGACACCACGGTGGTGCTGGTCGACGACGTGCTCTTCACCGGACGCACCATCGCCGCCGCCCTGGACGCCCTGAAGGAGGTGGGCCGCCCCCGCATGGTGCAACTCGCCGTGCTGATCGACCGGGGGCATCGTCAACTGCCGATCCAGGCCGACCATGTGGGGCGGCTGCTGCAGGTGCCCGCCGAGGCGCGGGTCAACGTCCGCATGGCCGAGATCGACGAAGTCGACGCGGTCACGATCAGCTTGCCGGAGGCCTGATGCGACACCTGCTGAGCGCCGGCGATCTAAGCCTGGCCGAGGTCACGTCCATTCTCGACGTCGCCGAAGAGATGCACACCATTCAGCAGCGGCAGATCAAGAAGCTGCCCACCCTGCGCGGTCGCACCGTGATCAACATGTTCTTCGAGGATTCGACCCGCACCCGCACCAGCTTCGAGATGGCCGGCAAATGGATGTCGGCCGACACGATCAACATCTCGGCCAAGGGGTCGTCCACCTCGAAGGGCGAGTCGCTGCGCGACACCATGCTCACCCTGGACGCCATGGGCACCGACTGCTTCGTGATCCGGCACGGATCCTCAGGCGCCGTCGCACAGGCCGCTTCGTGGGTGCGCGCGCATGTGGTGAACGCCGGCGACGGCACCCATGAGCACCCCACCCAGGCGCTGCTGGACGCTTTCGCGATGCGCCGCCACTTCGGCACCCTCGGCGCGTCCGACAGCGGCGGCCAGGAGGCCTTCGCCGGCAAGCGGATCGCGATCGTCGGCGACCTGCTGCACAGCCGGGTGGTGCGCAGCAACGTGCTGCTGCAGCGCACCCTCGGTAGCTCCGTCACGCTGGTGGCTCCGCCCACTCTGCTGCCGACCGGCGTCGAGCAGTGGGGGGTGGGCGTGACCAGCGACCTCGACGAGGTGATCGAAAGCGTCGATGTGGTGATGATGCTGCGAGTACAGCGCGAACGCATGCACGGCGGGTTCTTTCCCACCGAGCGCGAGTACACCGAGCTGTACGGGCTGACCCCCGAACGCCTGGCCCGGCTCAGGCCCGGCGCGGCGATCTG
>DAOSUG010000383.1:0-3097 GCA_035378545.1 Micropruina sp.
CTGGCCCGCGGCTGGAACGCGTTCGTCTACGACGGCCCCGGACAGCAGTCGATGCTGTTCGACCACGGCACCCACTTCCGTCCGGACTGGGAGGCGGTGCTGACGCCCGTGCTGGACGGTCTGCTGGCCCGTCCGGACGTCCGCGCCGATCAGTTGGCCGGCTACGGGCTCAGCCAGGCCGGCTACTGGCTTCCGCGCGCCCTGGCCTTCGAGCATCGGCTCGCCGCGGCCGTCGTCGACCCGGGCGTGGTGGACGTCTCGACGTCATGGACCGAACACCTCAGCAAGGGCATGATCCGCCAACTCCGGGCCGGCGACCGCAAGCCGTTCAACCAGGCGATGGCGCTGGCCACCCACCTGCCGGGACTGGCCAGGACCCTGCGGTACCGGTCCCGGCCGTACCGGCACACCGACTGGTTCGACCTCTATCGCACGGTGTCCGAGTACCGTCTCGAGCCGGCCCTCGCCGCCCGGATCGAGACCCCGCTGCTGATCACTGACCCGCAGGGCGAGCAGTTCTGGCCGGGCCAGTCCACGACCCTGGCACGCCTGGTACCCGACGCCGAGCTGGCGCACTTCACGGCGGCCCAGGGGGCCGACCTGCACTGCCAGCCGCTGGGCAGGCTGCTCACCGAGAGCCGCGTGTTCGACTGGCTGGAGGAGCGGCTGGGCCTCAGCGAGTCAGTGCACCCGGGTGCCGCAGCAGGTACGCGGTGAGGTCGTGCCGCGAACGCACGTCGAACTTGGCGTAGATGTTCGACAGGTGAAAGGCGACCGCGCTGCGGGTGACGAACAGCTCGCCGGCGATCTGGGTGTAGCTGAGTCCCTTGACCAGCAGGGCCAGCACATCCCGCTCCCGATCGGTGAGCTCCGGTAGGAACACGTCGGTCGCCGCCTCGTCCGCCACGCCGGACGGCGCGGCTGCCGCGGCCTGCAGCCGCTCGACGTACGGCACCGCCCCCAGCCTGCGGTAGCCGTCCAGGGCCTCGGCGGTCGCCTCGGCGGCCTGCCGAGGATCGTCCGCCACTCCGGCCAGGTCGGCCCACATGTGCGCCCGGTAGAGCAGCAACTCGTTTCGGTCGTCGTGGGCTGCGCGCTCGAACCACCCGCGGGCGGCCCGGGCATCGCCCGCCTGCCGGGCCAGCAGCCCGTGCAGCCAGGCCAGCACGGCCGGGCTGGACGGCGCGGGCAGGGCGCTGCCCGCCATGATCTCGATGCAGCGGCGGGTGACCTGCGGTCGTCCGGCCCACAATCCGAGCAGTCCGGCGTGCATCAGCAACAACCCGTCCGCGGACCTGGTCACGATCTCAATCAGTTCGGCCACGTCGCGGTAGTCGGCGACCAGTCCGGCCACCTCATGCGAGAGTTCGCCGGCGCTGTGGACGCGCACCACCCGGGCGACCAGCAGCATCAGCCGACCTTCTGGCCACGGAGCCTTCCGGGCATTGGCCATGGCGACACCGAGGTGCCGGTCCGCCTCCGCGAAGCGGCCGAGCCCAGCATCGATCAGTGCCGCACCGAAGTCCGGCGCCCAGCGCAGCGGATCGCTCGTCGCGGACGGGACGGCGGTCGCCACCCGGGCCAGCGGCCAGTCCCCGGCGAGCCAGCGGGCCAGGGCCAGCTGGGTACGGAACTCGGTGACGTCGCGGTGCCGGACCTGCCTGCTGATCAGCGTCTCGAAGTCGTCCGCCGCCTCGCGGACGTGCAGCGCATAGACACGGTAGACGGCCCGCCAGGCCAGCAGGCCGAGGAGGCCCTCGGGGACCGTCGTGGCCCGGTCAGGCAACGACGCGAAGGCGGCGACGAGTTCCGCGTCGCCACTGGAGCGTCGACTGGCGACGAAACCCCTTGTCGGGGACTCGATCCCCCGCAGGGCCGGGTCCGGGGCAGCGGCCCCGTCGGCCAGCGCGATCTGCTCCTCGATCCGTCCGGTGTCCTGTCCGGTCAGCATCCGCAGATAGGCGCGCAGGATCGCCGCGCGGTGCCGGACGACCGGCTCGGCGGCAGCGACGTGTGCGTCGGACAGCTCCTCCAGCAACGCCATGGCCGGCCCGATGTCTCCGCCGCGGAAGTGGGTCAGTGCGACGGTGACCGTCTCGGCCGCGAACTCGGGCCGGGGCCCATCGAACGCCCGCCGCGAACCTGCCAGGGCCGCATCCCACCGGCACTCGAACAGCCGGCTCCGGCGTTGGCCGGGCTCGGGCGTGATGTCCGCTGCTGCCCGGTAGTAGTGCGCCGCCTGGCGGTAGGCGCCGTCGGCGTGAAGCGCAGCAGCCCGTTGGGCCAGCTCTGTGGCCAACGAGGCGTCGGTGACGGTGCTCGCCGCGAGCCGGTGATCCAGGGCCTCCTGCCCGCTGCTCACCGTGGCCGCCAACCGGTGCAGTTCGCGCCTGCGAGGCAGCGGGATCAGTTCCAGCACGGATGCCCTGGTCAGTGCGTGAGCGACCCGAGCCGCCAGAAGGCCGGAGCGGCTGACCTTCACCAGGTCGGCGTCCACCAGTTCCTGGAGCGCCTCATGCGGGCTCGCGCAGCCGGCGATCGTGACGATGTCGGGCAGCGCCGAGTAGCCGCGACTCAGCACCGCGATCGTCTCGACCATGGCGCGAGCCTCGGCACTCAACCGCGTGAGCCGACGCCCCACCGACGACGAGAACGCGCGCGGGACGGGCCAGCGATCAGACAGCTCCTCCAGTTCGACGGCACTCAGCTCGTCCAGCAGCGACGTCAGGTACAGCGGGTTTCCTCCGGTGTGCTGCCACAGGTCCAGGATCGTCCCCTGGGTGACATCGGGACGCCGGGCTCGGACGAGGTCGGACGTCTCCTCGAGAGACAACCCGGACAGCACGATCCGGTGCGCGCGTGAACCAGACACTGTCAACTCGTGCAGCGTCAGCCCTCCGACGCCAGAACGCTGCCCGAGTGCGACCAGCACCGCGGCGCCGTCCAGCCGTCGAAGCACGAAGCCGATCGCAATCATCGACTGTTCGTCAGCCCACTGGGCATCGTCGAGGCACAGGAGCAGCGGTCCCCACCGGGTGTGTTCATCGATCCATTGGGCGAACGCACGCGCGGCCACGGCGGCGGGGGGATGTGCGAA
>DAOSUG010000384.1:0-3095 GCA_035378545.1 Micropruina sp.
CGGTCGGCACGATGGTGTTCGACCAGTCCAGCTACCGCAACGTGCTGTGCCTGGGCCACATCCTCGCCGAGGACGGCCGCAAGATGAGCAAGCACCTGGGCAACATCCTGGAGCCGATCCCGCTGATGGACACCCACGGTGCGGACGCGGTGCGCTGGTTCATGGCGGCCGGCGGTTCGCCGTGGGCGGCTCGCCGAGTGGGGCACTCCACGATCATCGAGACCGTCCGCAAGGTGCTGCTGACCTACTGGAACTCGGTCGCCTTCCAGGCCCTCTACGCGCGGACGAACGGCTGGACGCCCGCCGCACCGTCGCTCGAGCTTGTCGAAACCGAGGCTTCGGTGATCGAGCGTGTCGAGACCGGGACCCCGTCGGTCGAGGTTGTCGAGACCGAGAATGTGCGGGTCGAGTTCATCGAGACCCCCTCCCAGCCCGCCCACGTGCTCGACCGCTGGCTGGTCTCTGTGCGGACCACGCTGGTGCGCGAGGTCACGGCGGCGCTGGAGGCCTTCGACACCCAGCGGTACGGCACGCTGATCGCCGACTTCGTGGACGACCTGTCCAACTGGTACGTGCGCCGGTCGCGTCGCCGCTTCTGGGAGGGCGACGCGGGCGCGCTGCAGACCCTGCACGACACGCTGAATGTGGTCACCCGGCTGATGGCGCCGCTGGCCCCGTTCATCACCGAGCGGGTCTGGCAGGACCTGATGGTGGCGACGGATCCTGCTGCGTCCGAGTCGGTGCACCTGGCGTCCTGGCCCGTGGTGGACGAGTCGCTGGCCGATCCGGAACTGGACGCCTCGATGCAACTGACCCGTCGCCTCGTCGAACTCGGACGGTCCGCACGCGCCGAGGCCAGGGTGAAGACCCGCCAGCCGTTGTCGCGGGTACTGGTGCCGTCGGGGTCGTTCGCGAGGCTGACTGAGGAGTTGCGGGCCGAGATCGCCGCCGAACTCAACGTGCAGCGGGTCGAATCGTTCGCCTCGGCCGGCGACCTGGTCGACTACTCGGCCAAGGGCAACTTCCGCGCCCTGGGCAAGCGATTCGGCAAAGAGACACCCAAGGTCGCCGCCGCCATCGCCGCCGCGGACGCTGCTGCGCTGGCCGCCGCTCTGGCGGCCGACGGGGTGGCCACCGTGGGGGGCGTCGAGGTGAGCGCGGACGAGGTGATCGTCTCGGAGCGTCCGCGTGAGGGTTGGTCGGTGGTCAACGAACAGGGCGAAACCGTGGCGCTCGATTTGGAGTTGACGCCCGAGTTGCTGCAGGCGGGGTTGGCGCGCGAGGTCGTCCGGCTGGTGCAGGAACGGCGCAAGAACTCGGGCCTTGAGGTCTCGGACCGGATCACCCTGGCGTGGGCCGCCACGGGTGACCTGGCTGAGGCGATCCGCGCCCATGCGGCCCTGATCGCGTCCGAGGTGCTGGCCACGACGGTCGTCGAGGACGAGCCTGGTGACGAGTGGGCGACGGACGACGACCTGGGCCTCACGTTCTCGATCTCGAAGGTCTAGTGGTGTGTCCCCCAAGTGGCTTGCTGTTTGGCGGTGTCTGAGTGCGTGCATCGCAAGGCCGACGAGGGAATCGATACCGGGTCGTATCGCGACCGAGGAGAACGCCGCGAGGTGCGTGCTCAGGCGCAGCCAACCGGTGAGTGACTTGGGGGACACACCACTAGGTCCGGTGCCGCCCTGATCCGTCGACGAGGGACGCGATCAGCGCTGGTCGGAGCCGGGTGTCTGCTGCACGTAACGGACGCTCGCGCGGCGTTGCTGCTTGAGGTTCTTCTTCACCGCGCCGAGAACGGTGCCGGCGATGATCGCGCCGACCAGGGCCGGCCAGAAGGTCACCGGTGTGAAGAAGTACAGCAGAATCGCAACCGGCCAGACCAGGCGGGCCAGGGTGCCGACGACGGTCTCGAAGGTGCCGGGTGGCGGCAGGACGGGCGCTGGGTACGACGGCACCATCGCCTGATTCGGTGACGGCGTGAAGAACTGCGGCTCGCTCTGCGTCGGCTGAAAGTCCGGTTGTTGCCAGCGCGGCTCCTGCTCACCGGTCGGCGGATTGACGGTCACTTGGTCCATCGTAGTGAGGACTCGCCCATCCGCACCGAGACCCAGCGAGTGTGGCGCCATGCCCACGACCTCGTCCAAGTCCTGTTGCCCGACGTTGCAGGGCTCAAGGAAACGTTGTCAGGGCCCGAACCGTTGGTCGAGCCTGTCGGGACCCCGTGGTCGCGTGGGACTGGCAGGCGCGAGCATCGATGGATCGATGCGTTCGCGGGCTCGCTCGAAACAGCTGTGATGCTATGATGCGGTGATGCGCACCACGTTGGATCTGGACGACGCGGTCCTTGCCGCTGCGCGCTCGCTGGCAAAGGCTGAACGGCTGTCGTTGGGTGCCGCGGTGTCGCGGCTGGCCCGGCGCGGGCTGGGTCTGGATGCCACAGCGAGCGTGACGGCCGATGTGATCCACTCGGGCCCTTTTGCGGTGCTGATCGGCGACCCGGAACACCTCGTCACGCCCGATCTGGTCGAGCAGTTTCGTGACGGCGACTGACTCCGGGCAGCCGGGTTGGCTGCCCGACGTCAACGTGCTGGTCGCCCTCACCCTGACCACCCATGTGCACCACGCCCGGGCGCACGAGTCGTTGCGCCGCCATCGCGGCGACTGGGCGACCAGTCCGCTCACCGAGGCTGCGTTGGTCAGATTGCTGCTCAATCCGACGGTGACGGGCCGTACGTTCGCACCGGCACTGGTGCTGCAGGTCGTGTCGGGCCTGCGCACCGACCCGCGCTGGCGCTGGCTGCCCGATGATTCAACGCTGGCCGACCCGGTGATCGACCTCTCGGTTCTGGTCGGGCACCGGCAGGTCACCGATCTGCACCTGGTGAACCTCGCGGCAAGCGCGGGGCTGCGGCTGGTCACCTTCGATGCGGGCATTGCCGCTGCCCTGGCCAAGGCCGACCGGCGCCACGTGCTGGTGTTGCCGCAGTAGCGCCGGTCGTACCTCCGTCGATGCCGCCGAGACGGTGCCGCCGAGACGGTGCCGCCGAGACGGTGCCGCTCAGTCGGTGACCGTCAGCACGGCGGTCAGCTCG
>DAOSUG010000385.1:0-3082 GCA_035378545.1 Micropruina sp.
CGGTCGATGTCGCCGACCTGAGCGCCACGGGCGAGGCCACCCACCTCGGCTGGTGGTGGGCAGTCGGCTCGCTGGTGTTGGCGGTGGTCGCCATCGCGTCCCAACTGCGGTCACTGAACCGTTCAAAGGCGACGGCGATGCGCGCCCAGTGGGCACAGCCCGTCCGCTGAGACCGGACGGGCCCACCTCGACACGTCCGATCCAGGGGCGCACGAGAGGTTCGTCGGTCGTGCGGGTCGGTTCCGCGGCCGGCTGGAGGTGGCCGGCCGGCGGAGGCCTCGACAGGCTCGGCCAGCGATCGGTGCGGGTTCGGTTGGGGTTTGCCTACCGGTTCACTGACGACATGTCCGCGTACCGATCGCCCGACGGCTTCGGCAGGGCGTCCAGCAACGCCAACTGGTCGTCGCTGAGCGTGAGCTGGTCCGCCGCCACGTTCTCTTCCAGCCGGCCGACCCGCTTGGTGCCGGGGATCGGCGCGATGCCCTCACCCTGAGCGACAATCCACGCCAGCGCCACCTGGGCCGACGTGGCATCGGCCTCGGCGGCGACGACCTCGACGGCGTCCACGATGGCGAGGTTCTGCTTCAGGTTCTCGCCCTGGAAGCGCGGGTTGTTGCGCCGGAAGTCCTGGGCGTCGAGTTGGTCGATCGAGCGCAGCGCACCGGTCAGGAACCCGCGGCCCAGCGGCGAATACGGTACGAAACCGACGCCGAGCTCGCGCAGCAGCGGAAGCAGTTCTGCCTCGGGGTCACGCGACCACAAGGAGTACTCCGTCTGGATCGCCGTGATCGGGTGCACGGCATGGGCAGCTCTGATGCGTTCGGGGGCGGCCTCCGACAACCCATAGCCGAGAATCTTGCCCTCGGCGATGAACTCGGCCATCGCGCCGACGGTCTCTTCGATCGGCACCGCGGGATCCATGCGGTGCTGGTAATAGAGGTCGACGTGATCAGTGCCGAGTCGCTTCAGTGAGCCTTCGAGGGCGATCCGCAGGTTCGCCGGACGTCCGTCGAACCCGTAGGAGTCGTCGTCCAGATGCTTCAGCGTGCCGCCCTTGGTGGCCACCACGACCGAGTCGCGGTCGCCGCCGAGCGCCCGGCCCAGCAGCTCTTCGTTGATGTAGGGCCCGTACATTTCGGCGGTGTCGAAGAACGTGACGCCCAGGTCGATCGCGCGACGAATGGTGCGCGTCGATTCGGCGTCATCGGTGCCGGCGCCCGAATAGAAGGCCGACATGCCCATGGTGCCCAGGCCCAGGCGCGAGACGTCCAGGGTGCCGAGAGTTGTGTGCTTCATCTGGTGGTGAACCTTTCGTAGCTTGCGATCTTGTAGTCGATGGCGCTCAGGCTGTGCTGCAACTGCTCGAGTTGGGCACGCACCCGCGCACGATGCTCGATCAGCAACTGCAGCCGCTCGGACGTGGTGTGCTCGCCCTGGCGGGCCAGCGCGGCATAGCGGCGGATGTCGCGCACCGGCATGCCGGTGGAGCGCAACCGGGTGACAAAGATGAGCCAGTTGATGGCCGAGCTCGGGTAGCGGCGATGGCTGGACGGGGCGCGTCCCGGCGCCTGGAGCAGCAGCCCCTCCTGCTCGTAGTAGCGCAGGGTCGAGGTGGTCAGTCCGGTCTCGGCAGCCATCTCGGCGATGGTCAGCTCAGGCTCGGTCGTGGTCATGAACTCACCGTAGAACTTCAAGCGCACTTCAAGTCAACCGCGGTCGAGGCGCTCGTGCGGAGCGCGCGGATCCGCCTCACCCCTTGGGCCACAACGTTCGACAAACCATGGACACCGGTGCTCGGCCCGGTTAGCGTCGAGCAATGAAAGCCGGTGCGACAAGCCCGATCGACCGGCACCGTCCATTCGATGGGAGCACCATGAGCGTCAGTGACGATCAACGCGAAACCTACGAACGACTGCTCGGCAAGTCGCGCACCGTGATGCTCACCACGGTGAGCGCCGAAGGCAAGCTGGTCAGCCGTCCGATGACCATCCAAGAGGTGACGGACGACCAGCAGCTCGTCTTCATCACCCAGCGCAACACCGACGTGGCACGCGAGAGCGAGGGGCACGAGGTCAACGTCGCGGTGGTGGGGGACGACTACTGGATCTCGATCTCGGGCACCGCCACGATCGGCGACGAGCCTGAGACCAAGAAGCGGCTCTGGAACTCGTTCAACGATGCCTACACCGAGGGCGGGCCCGAGAACCCCGACAATGTCGTGCTGCGGGTCAGCGCCGACAGCGCCACCTATTGGGACACCCCCGGCGGGCTCGGCGTGCTGCTGGGCGTGCTCAAGGCGAAGGTGACCGGCGGCAAGCCCGAGAGCGGTGACAGCGCGACCGTCGAGTTGTAGGCGGGCCGCCCCGCGGGGCCGGCCGACCCGCATAGGGCCGACCCGCATGGGCCGACCCGCGTGGGCCGACCCGCGTGGGCCTGCCGCCTGCGCGGACGACCCCGCGTGGATGACGTTGCGCGGTCGAGCGCTCGTCGCGCGCGGACGAACCTGCGCAACGAACCCTTGACCGCGCAACGTCACGTGCTGATTCGGTCACATGGTGCCCTGCCCGCTCCCTGACCCAGCCGAGGGGCGTCCCCCTCAGGACGTCGCGGCGACGCCGTCCTGATCGGCCGGGGGAGCCTGCTTCGCCGCCTTGCGCGCAGCGGTGCGGTCGCGCCGGTTCTGCCGCCAGGTTTCGAGCAGGTCGTACAGCACCGGCACCAGAATGAGCGTCAGCAGGGTGGACGACACCAGGCCCCCGATCACCACGATGGCCAGCGGCTTGCTGATGAACACACCGCCACCGGTCAGCCCCAGCCCCATCGGCACCAGCGCGAAGATCGTGGCCAGAGCCGTCATCACGATCGGACGCACCCGCAGCCGCGCGCCCTGCGCGATGGATTCGTCCACCCCGGCCCCGGCTCGTCGCTTCTGGTTGATCAGGTCGATCAGCACGATCGCGTTGGTCACCACGATGCCGATCAGCATCAGCAGGCCGATCATGCTGGCCACACCCAAGGGTGTGTCGGTCAGTAGCGACAGCCCCAGCGCGCCCGTTGCGGCGAACGGGATCGACACCAGCAG
>DAOSUG010000386.1:0-3076 GCA_035378545.1 Micropruina sp.
CATGCCGGTGACCACCACGGCGACCGCGCAGTACAGAATCGTGCAGATGGTCAGTGAGGCGATGATGCCGACCGGCAGGTCCTTCTGCGGGTTCTTGGCCTCTTCGGCGGTGGTGGCCACCACGTCGAAGCCGATGTAGGCGAAGAACACCAGGGCCGCTCCGGCGAACACGCCGCCCCAGCCGAACGCCATCGGGGCCGAGCCGGTCAGCCATTGCAGCAGCGGCTGCGTCCATGAGAAGCCTGCGGCGGCCGTGGACGGCGCCGCTTCGGGAACGAATGGGGTGTAGTTGGCCGGATTGATGAACATGATGCCCGCCACGATCACGAACAGCACGATGAACAGCTTCACGGCCACCAGCACCAGGTTGACCCGCATGGATTCCTTGATGCCGATGGTGATCAGCACACCGAGCGCCACGATCAGCAGCACGGCCGGCAGGTCGACCACGCCCCCATAGCCGATGGCGGCCGGAATCGGCAGGCCCAGCTTCTCCATCAGCACGCCGAGGTACGCGCTCCAGCCCTGCGCCACCACGCTGGCCCCGAGGAACATCTCCAGAATCAGGTCCCAGCCGATGATCCACGCGAACAGTTCGCCGAGTGAGGCGTAGCTGAAGGTGTAGGCCGAGCCTGAGACCGGCACCGTCGAGGCGAACTCGGCGTAACACATGGCGGCCAGTGCGCAGCAGACCGCCGCCACCACGAAGCTGATCACGATGGCCGGGCCGGTCATCTGATGCGCGACGCGTCCGGTCAGGGTGAAGATGCCGGCACCGATCACGACGCCCACGCCGAAGACGGTCAGATCGAGTGCGGTCAGCGACTTCTTGAGCTGGTACTCCGGCTCGTCGGTATCGGCGATCGATTGCTCGATCGACTTGGTGCGGAACAGGTTCATCGGTTCCTCCGGGATTTCTTCGTCGAAACGGGGTCGTCACAAGCTAGTACCTGACAACCGGGCGAGGATCCCGTCTCGCAAAAGGCTGAACGCCGATGTCGAGCGTGCCGCAGGCGGCGCGCACTGGTTCCAAGGGGTGAATCGGGGCACCCTGCGGGTCGGCGGCCTCGTCCGGACGCCCGGTGCCCCCTACCCTTGGCCAGGTGACACAGTGGTTCACGGACGCCTTCCGCACCGAGTTCGAGAAACAGGCCGCACAGATCGGCCGGTTCAACCTCGCCGTGTTCGGCAAGACCGGCGTCGGCAAGTCGACGCTGATCAACGCCATCTTCGGCGAGCCGGTGGCCGCCACCGGCATCGGCGACCCGGTCACCCTCGACACCCACCTCTACCTCGACACCCGCGGCACGCTGGGCCTGGTCGACACCCGCGGCATCGAGATCGGTCGCGACGATGCCGAGCTGATCAAAGAGGTCAGCAAGTACGTGAAGCAGATGCGCGGCAAGCCGGTCAGTGAGCAGATCCATGTGGCCTGGTACTGCGTGCGCGGCATGGACCGCCGCTTCGAAGAGGTCGAGGGCACGTTCATCCGCACGCTGCACGACCTGGGCATTCCGGTGCTCGTGGTGTTCACCCAGGTGCCCATGCACGACGGCCAGTACCACCCCGACGCCGTCGAACTGGCCCGCTTGGTCGAGGCCAAGAACCTGCCGATCGTCGGCGGACGTCCGTTCATGACCTACGCGATGAGGGACCAGTTCACCGGTCAGCCGCCCTACGGCTTGATGGATGTGTTGCAGGCCACCTTTCACGTTGTTCCTGACGCGGTTCACGCAGCCCTCGCTGCCGCCCAGACGATCGATCTTCAGGCGAAGCACCAAGCCGCGCAGCGACACATCAACGCGACCGTAGCCGCGGCGGCGGGTGCGGCAGCGGTGCCGATCCCGTTCTCGTCGGCGGCCCTGCTGGTGCCGATGCAGCTGGGCATGATGGGTCGCATCGCGCACCTCTACCAGTTGCCGTTCGACCGGGCGGCACTGCTGGCGGTGGCCTCCACCTCGGTGGCCACCACCCTGGGCCGCACGGCCGCCGCCAACCTGCTCAAGTTCATTCCCGGCGCCGGCTCGATCGCCGGGGGTGTGATCAACGCCTCGGTCGCGTCCGGTTTCACCCTCGCCATGGGCCAGTCGTGGCTCACCGTGTGCCAGCGGGCCGCGGCCGGCAAGCTGCCCACCTCGGTGGACGGCGTGCTCGACTCGGCAGCGGTCAAGAAGCTCTTCGAAGACGAGTTCCGCAAGCGCATGCCGACGATCCGCAGGCAGGACGAGAAGTAGCCGCAAACATAGAGTGAATCCGCCCCCCTCAGACGGTGGGTGGATTCACTCCATCTTTTGACCTTCGCCGGCGACCCGTCACCGCCGAGCCTCGCGCGCCCAGCAGAGTCACGGTCCGGCCGCAGCAATGTGGGCATCGCACGCGAACTGGTGATCTCGCCGCGTACGGTCGATGCCCCGCGCTCGATCTTCGCCGAACTCGGCATCGCCGCCTCGTCCGACGAGAACGCCCGGGTGCTCGCGGTGCTCAGCCGACTGTCAGACCCGGCGGCCGAGCTCGTGCCGGGTCGCGGCGGCCCTCGATAGCGGTCGATTCCGCGGGGTTGCGCGAGCCCATGCCGGTCGTACAGTGAGCGAATGGCGCTCAGCTTCTTCGATCTGTTCAGCATCGGGATCGGTCCGTCGTCCTCGCACACCACCGGTCCGATGCGGGCCGCCCGGCGGGTGCTGGACGATCTCGACGCCGCCGGCGGGCTGGATCGGGTCTGGCGGGTGCGGGTGGACCTCTACGGCTCGCTGGGCTCGACCGGACGCGGACACCACAGTGATCGGGCAGTGCTGCTCGGCCTGCTCGGCCATCGACCCGAGACGGTGGACCCCGCAGCGGTCGGTCCCGAAGTCGACCGCATTCTGGCCAGGCATCGCCTCAGCCTGCTGAACCGGCATCCGATTCACTTCAGGCCGAATCGCGACCTGATCCTGCACCAACGCAAGTCGCTGCCCCAGCATCCCAACGGCATGCGGGTGCGCTGTTACTCCCGCGATCGGAAGCCGATCGCCGACCGGGTGCTGTTCTCGATCGGAGGCGGTTTCGTGGTGGACGCCGCCGACCTGGCCGACCC
>DAOSUG010000387.1:0-3068 GCA_035378545.1 Micropruina sp.
CCTCGTGGTCCTCGGTGCCGGACGCGCTGGCGGAGGCCGCCGGTGACGGCGTGTCTGGTTGGTTGGGGGTGGCGGGGTTGAACAGTGGCCCGATCACGAACGCGGACAGGGCGAACAGGGCGGTGAACACCGCGACCCCGATCGCGGGGGCCTTCCGGGTGCCGAATCGGCGACGCAGCCGTCGCAGCAGCGGGATGCTCAGCAGCAACCCGACCACATAGAGGAGCGAGTTGCCGAGGAACCCGGTCAGGAACGCGGCCCCGGCCAGGAAGCCGATGTGATGCATCACGTGCGGCGCCAGTCCCATCAGGGCGCCGACGGTGGCCCTGGTCCCGGCCCACAGCGCACCCCAGAACCCGCGACCACCCCTCACGGCTGTGGCCGGCTCGGTGATCGTGTCCATGGCGCCGCTCACCTCCCGACCGGGTGAGAGCTAAGGACGGCCGATTCGGAGCCGACAGGAGCATCTGAGGGCGCAACTGCGGGGTGGAAGGCGTCTCGCAGGATCAGGGCGACGCCCAGAATGATACTGACGATGCCGATCAGCTGCGCCTCGGTGAGGCCCAACAGGACGTGCGGGTTGATCCGGACGACCTCGGCGAGCAGGCGTGCCGCGCCGCTGAGCAGCAGGTAGGACCCGAACACGGCCAGCGGTCGCAGCCTGCGACCCAGCGCCCACAGGATGCCGGCGATCAGGAAGGCGCCGGCGGCCTCATACAGCTGGACGGGATGCACCGGCACGTTCACCGGCACCACCCCGTTGGGGAACGCCATCCCCCAGGGCAGGTCGGTGGGTGTGCCGTACGTGCCGTCACCGGCGAGGAAGCAGCCGATCCGGCCGATGCCGTAGGCCACCGAGAGCGGGGCCGCCATCGCGCCCGCCACCCGTCCAAGGGGGAGGTCGTGGCGTCGGGTCATCACGATCACCGCGATCGCCCCCGCGATCAGGCCGCCGTACCAGACGAACCCCGAGCCGCCGAACAGGTGCCAACTGAGGTTGTCCCAGTTCGCGATCAGGTAGTACACCTTGGCGCCGACGAATCCCCACACTGTCGCCCACAACGCGATCGAGTGCGCCAAGTCCTTGTCGTAGCCGATCCGCGTGAACGCTCGACCCAGCAGATACGCGCCGACCAGCAGCGCCAGCGCCTTACTCAGCCCATAGGACTGGATCCCTACACCAAATATCGAGAACACCTCAGGCCACACAGCCCACTCCCATCGTCAAAGAAGTTCCAGGCGCACGACGTGACCGCGCGGCCTCAGTGCCCAGTCTGAACCGGTCACGTCAAGCAACGAGCAGGACCCGGACAAGGTTTGGTCAAGATCCCCGTCCCCAGCCCGGACGAGGTGTCGCGGCCGTAAGGCCCGGAAACTTGACCGAAGCCTGACCCCCTGACGGTGATCTCCGCACTAGAGCGTGCCTACCCTGATGACATACCCCTTGGGGGTGTCGTGGCGCCGCCACGGGTCACCCGACACACCACGGCTCGGGTCGTTGAGGAATGGGCCCTTGTGGCGGTCTGGCGAAGCCCACTGGCGGGTGCGTGAAAGTCACATGGGATTCGAAGGCGGTGATCGACATGGGTTCAAGCGGCGCCTCTTCTGATGGCGTTCGAGCGGACGTGGTCCTCGCGGGGACCGCGATCTCCAAGACCTATCGTCAGGGGCTGTGGCCGTTCGTGCGGCGCAACCATGTGCTCGACGGTGTGTCACTGTCGCTGAGCCGCGGCGAGGTCGTCGGGCTGGTCGGGGAGAACGGATCGGGCAAATCGACGCTGATGCAGATCCTGGTCGGGGGGTTGGCAGCCGACGCCGGCGCCGTGGAGCTGCAGGGGGCCTTGGGGTACTGTCCGCAGCGTCCGGTGGTGTTCGAGCGCCTGACGTGCGATGAACATTTCGAGCTATTCGCGGTGGCCTACGGGATGAGCCGGGATGAGCGGCTCCGGGCGCAGGGAACCTTGTACGAGGAACTTGACTTTGGGCGATACGCGCACGAGCGGGCGGACCGGCTCTCCGGGGGCACCCTCGCGAAACTGAATCTTGCCCTGGCTCTGCTACCGGACCCGGCGGTCCTGCTGCTGGACGAGCCCTATGCCGGGTTCGATTGGGACACCTATCTTCGGTTCTGGGAGCTCGTCGCGCGCGGGCGCTCATTCGGGCGGGCAGTGCTGGTGATCAGTCATTTCATCGCCGACGAGGCGCGGTTCGACCGCATCATCGAACTGCGTGACGGGAAGGCGACCCCGAAATGACCGCGGTCGGGGTGCTGACCCGCCGATTCCTCCTGGACTACGGCCGCAACCCGGTGAACCTGGTGGTCCTGATTCTGATCCCGGTCGTGTTCGTGTGGGTGGCCGCGGAACCGATGGCCGATGCCGCGAAACTGCTGGGCGGCACTGGCCGGGCAGTCGAGACCGCGACCACCGGCTGGGCCGCCGCGTTCCTGGCGGCGCTGGCGATGTTCTTCCAGGTTGGCCAGGCGAGATCGGCGGACCGTCGTCTGGTCCTGGCGGGCCTCCCCGCCCCAGCCCTCGTTGTCGCCAGAATGTCGACCGGCCTGCTGATCGCTGCACTGGCCTCCACAGCGGCCCTGGCGACGCTGTTCCTGCGCACCGCAGTGGACGAGCCGCTCCGCGTCGCGGCCGGGACGATGATGTTCGCCGTCATCTACGTCGGGATCGGCGCCGCGGTCGGATCGGTCGTCACGGACCAGGTCAACGGCACGGTGGTGATCCTGCTCGTCTGGATCCTCGACGTGTTCTTCGGACCGGCGCTCACCTCGCCCGACCGGGTGCAGATCACCCGCTGGATGCCCACCCACTTCGTCACACTGTGGATGGTGGACCTGCCCTTGGGCCATGGGGGAAACCTCGGCGACCTCGCCATCGCACTGGTGTGGGTCGGCGGAGCCCTCCTGTCGAGCGGACTGCTCCTGACGCGCGCGACACGCAACGCTCGGCACCCGGACGGCTCGCATCGACCGGGCTGGGCGGGGCAAGTCGGGAAGAGCTTCCGGATGGGGATGCGACAGTACCGACGCAACCCAGCCCTCTGGGTCCTCCTCG
>DAOSUG010000388.1:0-3054 GCA_035378545.1 Micropruina sp.
GCACCAGGCAGGAGACCAGCAGCACCATCGGCTGGCTCATGCCCGCGAAGGTGATCGAGGGCGGGTCCATCGCGATGAACATGCCGACGGTGAACAGCAGCGAGTCGCCGGGCAGGATCGGGAAGATCGAGCACTCGATGATCAGCACCAGGGCGACGCCCCACAGGGCCCAGTTGCCCAGGGCATGGATGAGATATTCGGGGTCCATCCAGTCGGGCAATAGCAGTGGCACGAGCGCAGGAAGCAGGGTCACAGTGGTTCAGGCTACCGTGGGGCGCTGTGCAGCCGGTAAGCGACAGCTATGACAAGGGCCGACGTCCGCCGTCCGCCAGCAGCCCGGCCGATCCGACGGCGCCGTCCGTTGGGCTGGGCCCCCACCCCGAACCCTGGCCGGACGATCCGCGACTCGACCCCGAACTGCTGCGCGAGGGCGACCGGCGCAACGTGATCGACCGCTACCGCTACTGGCGTTTGGGCGCCATCGTCGCCGACCTCGACGTACACCGGCACCCGCTGCACGTGGCGATCCAGAACTGGGAGCACGACTTCAACATCGGCTCGATCGTCCGCACCGCCAATGCCTTCAACGTGGCGGCCGTGCACATTCTCGGCCGGCGCAGATGGAACCGCCGCGGCGCCATGGTCACCGACCGTTACCTGCACGTGGAGCATCACGCGGACCTCCCCTCGTTCTTCGACAGCCTGGCGCGCGCCGGAGTCGTCCCGGTCGGAGTCGACAACCTGCCCGGCTCGGTACCGCTCGAAACCACGGAGTTGCCGCAACGCTGTTGCCTGATCTTCGGCTCGGAGGGCCCCGGGCTCACCGACGAGGTGGTGGCAGGTTGCGCCGCTCTGGTCTCGATCACGCAGTACGGATCCACCCGTTCGCTGAACGCCGGCGCGGCGGCCGCGATCGCCATGTACCACTGGGCGCACCGCTGGGGGTGAGGCCGGGACGCGCGTCCCCACGGATGAGCCCGCTGGACCGAGGATGTACCAGGCTCCGGGTTGGGCGCATCTTTCGAGCAAGGCCGACCCACTGACCGGCGCGGGCCTCGGACGGTCCGCCCGCCCAGAGGGTGCGAGGGCGGGGGCCGCGTCCCGGATGCTCCCCACTACGATGGCGCCGTGAACAGTGTCGGCGAGTACGTGGTGTTCTACGCACCCGAGGCCGTGCAGGCCACGGTGAAACGCTGGCGCTCAATGCTGGTTCAGCGGTTGATCTCGTCGGCGATCTCGGTCGCCATCGCCGCGGCCGTGTGGTATTTCTTCGCAGCGCAGGTGGGTTCGTGGGGTCCCTGGTTGGTCGGTTCGGCGTTGGTGGTCGGCCTGGTCTGGGTGGTGGTCAGCCTCACCGGGCTGCTGATCGCCCGCAAGGACGCCGCGCAGGTGCAGCCGGGCCCCGCCTTCGCCGTGACGCGTGACGGCGTGTGGATTGCCCAGTTATGGCTGATCTGGCCCGAGGTTGGTGCGGTGCTCGCCAACCCTGGCCGATTCGGACGCTCCGCCACGCTCGCCGTGCACGCCCGCGACGGACGAACCGCGTCCGTTCCGATGGAGTATCTGACGGCGCTGCCGGCCAGCATCGACTCGGCCGTGCGGGCCCTGTCGGGCGGGCGCTGCTGGATCGACTTGTCCCGGTTGGACGACTGAACGCAGCGGCGACGCACCGAGCGTGAAAAAGGCTCGCGCGGCCCCGCGACTTTTGAAAGACTAGGAACGTAATCGCAGGCGCTGCCGACGATCGGTGCGCCACGCAACCCCGTGAGGAGCAAGGTCAATGCCCATCGCAACACCCGAGAAGTACGCCGAGATGCTGGACGCCGCCAAGGCGGGTTCGTTCGCCTTTCCGGCCATCAACGTCACCTCGTCCCAGTCCCTGAACGCGGCCATCGCCGGCTTCGCCGAGGCCGGCTCCGACGGCATCGTCCAGGTCAGCACCGGTGGCGCCGAGTACGCCTCGGGGCCGACCATCAAGCACATGGTGACCGGCGCGGTTGCCCTTGCCGAGTACGCCCATGTCGTGGCCAAGAACTACTCGGTCAACATCGTGCTGCACACCGACCACTGCCAGAAGGAAAAGCTCGACACCTACGTCCGGCCGCTGATCGCGATCTCGCAGGAGCGGGTCGACCGTGGCCTGGAACCGCTGTTCCAGTCGCACATGTGGGACGGCTCCGCAGTTCCGATGGAAGAGAACCTGCAGATCGCCGACCAGTTGCTCGCGCTGACTAGCAAGGCTCGCCAGATTCTCGAGATCGAGGTCGGCGTGGTCGGCGGCGAAGAGGACGGCGTGGCCGCCGAGATCAACGACAAGCTGTACACCACGGTCGAAGACGGCCTGCGCACCATCGAGGTGCTTGGCCTCGGTGAAAAGGGCCGGTACATCACCGCGCTGACCTTCGGCAACGTGCACGGCGTCTACAAGCCGGGTTCGGTGAAGCTGCGTCCCGAGGTGCTCAAGGAGATCCAGGACGCGGTCGGCGCCAAGTACGGCCGCGAGAAGCCGTTCGACCTGGTGTTCCATGGCGGCTCGGGATCGACCCCGCAAGAGATCAGCGACGCCGTCGACTACGGCGTGATCAAGATGAACGTCGACACCGACACCCAGTACGCGTTCACCCGGCCGGTGGCCGGCTGGATGCTGAGCAACTACGACGGCGTGCTCAAGATCGACGGCGAGGTCGGCAACAAGAAGATGTACGACCCGCGGGCCTGGGGCAAGGCCGCCGAGGCCGGCATGTCCGCGCGGGTCATCGAGGCCTGCCAGAACCTGCGCTCGGCCGGCAAGAGCATCGGCTGATCGCTCGTCCGACACGCGATGCCCGGGCCAGGTGCCCGGGCATCGCTGCGTTTCAGCAGCGCACAGGATTCACACTTTCGCGGTCAGCCACAGCGGCTGGTATGGGCGAATGCGCAGGGTGTCGGGTTCGAGGGAGTAATCGAATCCGCTGATCTGTTCGACAGCCGTCGTGCCGAGCCGGTCGCGCAGCACGTACGCCGGCAGCTCGACCAGGTCTTCGCTGAAGTTGTACACCTCGATCAGCGCGCCCT
>DAOSUG010000389.1:0-3049 GCA_035378545.1 Micropruina sp.
TCGAGGCCGGCGTTGCGCAACGGGTCCGGGCCCTCGAGGCCTTCCTGGCCGACGTGTACAGCTACGGCAAGGTGTTCGACGACGGCGTGATTCCGCGCCGCGTGGTGGTCAGCTCGCCGCACTTCCACCGGGTGATGCACGGGGTGGTACCGCCCAACGGGGTGCGGGTGCACGTGTCGGGCATCGACCTGATTCGCGACAACGAGGGCACCTTCCGGGTGCTCGAAGACAACGTGCGGGTGCCGTCCGGGGTGTCGTACGTGATGACCAACCGGCGGGCGATGTTCTCGGCGCTGCCCGAGGTGACCAGCCGGCACCGCATCAGGCCGGTCGAGCAATACCCGCTGCAACTGCTGGCGGCCCTGCGCGCCGCTGCCCCGCACGGCATCAGCGACCCGACCGTGGTGGTGCTCACCCCGGGCGTCTACAACTCGGCCTACTTCGAGCATGCGCTGCTGGCCCGCATGATGGGCGTCGAGCTGGTCGAGGGCCGCGACCTGGTGTGCCGTGGCGGGCGGGTCTCGATCCGCACCACGCAGGGCCTGCGGCCGGTGCACGTGATCTACCGCCGCCTCGATGACGAGTTTCTCGACCCGGCGGCGTTCCGGGCCGATTCGATGCTGGGCTGCGCCGGTCTGATCAATGCGGTGCGGGCCGGCAACGTGACGCTGGCGAACTGCGTCGGCAACGGGGTGGCCGACGACAAGCTCGTCTACACCTACGTGCCGAACCTGATCCGGTACTACCTCAACGAAGAACCCGTCATTCCTGGCGTCGATACGTGGCGCATGGAGGATCCCGACTCACGAGCAGAGGTGCTGGACCGGCTGGACGAGTTGGTGCTGAAGCCGGTGGACGGTTCCGGCGGCAAGGGCATCGTGATCGGTCCGGCGGCCAGCCAGCGCAAGCTCGACAAGCTGCGGCACGACGTGCTGGCCAACCCGCGCGGGTGGATCGCGCAGCCCGTGGTGCAACTCTCGACCGTGCCGACCATGATCGAAGGCAAGATGGCCCCCCGGCACGTCGACCTGCGGCCCTTCGCGGTCAACAGCGGCACCGGCATCTACGTGCTGCCCGGCGGGCTGACCCGGGTGGCGCTGCCCGAGGGTGAGCTGATCGTCAACAGCTCCCAGGGCGGTGGCTCGAAGGACACCTGGGTGCTGGCCAGGGACGGCATGCGCGCGCAGCGCAAACGAGCAAGGCCCCAGGTGCTCCCGATGGGCGTGCCCCTGGCCGACATCGGCGATGAGGGCGTGCAGCAGCAGCAGGAGCAACAGCAGCAGACGCGGGTCGTTTCGCCGGTCGAACGTGTCGAGACTTCGGTTGGTGTGTCGCCGGTCGAGCGTGTCGAGACCCCCTCCGGCGCGATCGGTGTTCCGCCGGTCGAGCCTTCCGAGGCCCCGTCCGATGCGTTCTCGGCCAACCGTCGCCACGACCGGCTGGAGGCGTCATGCTGAGCCGGATCGCCGAATCGCTGTTCTGGATCGGCCGTTACCTGGAGCGCGCCGAAGACACCTGCCGGATCGTCGAGGTACACCTGCAGTTACTGCTGGACGACCCCACCGTCGATCAGGAGGCGGCCGGCCAGTCGCTGCTGGAGGTGATGGGCTCCACGCCGCCCGAGGGTCGTCCGGCCGACCCGCAGTACGTGCTGACCGCGCTGTGCTACGACGACGAATCGCCCGCCTCGGTGGCGACCGCGCTGGGCGGCGCCCGCGAATCGGCCCGCCGGGCCCGCGAAACCGTCTCGACCGAGATGTGGGAGTCGATCAACACCACCTGGAACTCGGTGCGGGCCGGACGGCTGCAGCGCATGCGTCCGGCGACCGCGTTCAAGCACATCCGCGAACGGTGTGCGGTCATCTCGGGCACGGCCGACTCGACGATGAGCCATGACGAGGGCTGGCACTTCCTGATTCTCGGACGCTCCATCGAGCGGGCCGACATGACGGCACGGCTGATCCAGTCGGCGTCCATCACGTCGGGGTCGCAGAGTGCGTGGAACAACGTGTTGCGCGGGTGTGGGGCGCACCACGCATTCGTCCGCACCTACGGTGGCGTCACCACTGACCGCGACGCTGCCGAGTTCCTGCTGCTCGACCGGCTGTTTCCACGGTCGTTGGTGCACACCCTGACCGCCGCCGAGCAGGCGCTGGCCGAGTTGGGCCAGACCGAACGCCGCGCCGGCATCGAGGACGACGCGCAACGCCTGCTGGGTACGGCGCGGGCGGCGCTGGAGTACCGTCCACCGGGCGAGGTGCTGTTCGACCTGCCGAGCCGGATGGCCGACCTGCAGTGGGTCTGCAACCAGGCCAGCACGGCGATCAGCCAGCGCTATTTCGAGGGAGCGACGGCCGCGGTGTGGCGAGGAGGCGAGCAGTGACCAGGCAGATTCGGATCGTGCACCACACGGGCTACGCCTACGCCGGCACCGTGGTGGGCTCGCACAACGAGGTGCGCATGACCCCGCGGGCCAGCCGTGAACAGTGGGTGATGAACGCCCGGATCGACATTGCGCCGACCCCCTGGGTGCTCAGCTACACCGACTACTGGGGCACCCGGGTCACGGCGTTCGAGATCCGCGAGAAGCACGCTCGGCTCAACGTGACCTCGACGGCGACGGTCGAGGTGACCCGTCCGCCGGTGGTGGCGCCGGGTATCGGCTGGGACGAGTTGCGCGACGACTCGTTCACCGACGGAATGGTCGAGATGCTCAGCGTGAGCGAGCACGTCGATCCGGGCGACGAGTTGTGTGGGTACGCGGCGTCCGTCGCGCGTGAGGTGAGTCCGGCCGAGACGGTCTTCGAAGTGATCCAGCGCATTCGCGAGCGGGTGCGGTACGTGCCCGGGGTCACCCATGTGCAGACCCGCGCCCGCGACGTGTGGGAATCCGGTGCGGGCGTCTGTCAGGACATGGTGCACGTGGCGATCGGCGCATTGCGCACGGTCGGTATTCCGGCCCGCTACGTGTCGGGCTACCTGATGCCGTCGTCGAATCCGGTGCCGGGTGAGCCGCGCACCGCCGCCTCGCACGCCTGGCTGCAGTACT
>DAOSUG010000390.1:0-3036 GCA_035378545.1 Micropruina sp.
GCGTAGTGATGGTCCGGCGGGTGCTGGGGAGAACGTCAGGGGCGGCCAGGGGTTGTGGGATGAGGTGTTCGCCCCGCAGAACCTGGCTGTTGCGTTGGGACGTGTCGAACGCAATCGGGGCGCGGCCGGTGTGGATGGTGTGAGCACGCAGCAACTGCGTGACTGGTGCCGTGAACATTGGACGGCGACGCGGGCGGCGTTGGATGCGGGTACGTACCGTCCGTCGCCGGTGCGTCAGGTGATGATTCCCAAACCTGATGGCGGGCAACGGAAGTTGGGGGTTCCGACGGTGCTGGATCGGCTGATTCAGCAGGCCATCGCGCAAGTGAACCGCCCCAGGTTTGATGCCGCTGCTGTTTGAGTCCGGAAGGATGAGCAGCATGCCTAAGAAGATCGATCCTGCGTTGCGTGACCGTGCGGTGCGGTTGGTGACCGAACATCAGCAGGAGTATTCGTCGTTGACCGCGGCCTCCGAGGCGGTCGCGCGCCAACTCGGCGTGGGCAAGGAATCGGTGCGTCGCTGGGTGGTCCAAGCCCAGATTGATGGCGGACAACGCCCGGGTGTAACGAGCGAAGAAATCGACGAAATCAAACGACTGAAAGCTGAAAACCGAAGGCTGCGTGAGGATGTCGCGATTCTGAAAGCGGCAACGACTTTCTTCGCGGGGGAACTGTGCGCCACGAGGCGCTGGGTATATCGAGAGGCGGTGAGAGACCGTCTCCTTCGGGTCGTCGCAGCGGCCTGAGGAAGCATCGGGGCAGCCGATCGCCGGGAACGACGGTGATCGGTGGCAAGCGGTCCCGAGAAGGCAAGCCGTGCCGGCACTGCCAGACGGTGCGGGCTTGTCGAGCAAGGTCAGAAGGTGCAGCGCAAGCGAACCAGTGTCAGACGCTCCGTAACCGCGAAGCCGGCTCCAACCTGGTGGATATGGGCCGGTATGCAGTGCACGAACCCGAGCGGGTGGGGTTTGACTCCGAAGCCGTTTAGTTCCAGCGGTGGGGAGGCCACGGTGAAGGCCTGCGGCGTAACCATGGCGATGCTGCCGGAGTAGAGCTGGGCGCCTCCCTGACCAATCGATGACCTGGTGAACGTGGGAACCACCCTGCGGGACCGCTCATTTCGTTTCCGGCAGCCAGTCGGGGCGGGTGTGACGACTCGGGTTCGGAGTCAAGGAACCGCATTTCAGGGTGGGGCGGAGGCCTCGTAGTAGTCGCGGGCGGTGACGTGCCCGTCGTGGAGACCGAGAAAGGCGGTCACAGGGCGAAGGGGGCCAGCAAGACATGCAGTGCGGAAACTGGAAGGTCAGGAGAGGAAGTTATGTCGCCGGTGAATACCGACGAGCTGGAGTTGGCGCTGATGCTGGCGCGGCAACGGGTACTGAAGATCCAGACCAAGCTGCACCGTTGGGCACGCGATGATCTTGATCGCCGGTTCGACGATCTGTTCAACCTCGTCGCCGATCCCGCGTTCGTGTTGGTGGCGTGGGATCGGGTCAGCGGGAATAAGGGTGCCGCCACGGCCGGGGTGGATCGGCGCACCGCGTCGTCCATCACTGCCGGGCAGGGCATCGAGGTGTTCCTCGATGAACTGCGGTCGCAGTTGAAGGACCGCAGTTTCCGCCCGTTGCCGGTGCGCGAGCGGATGATCCCCAAGACCGGTGGTGCGTTGCGCCGCTTGGGGATTCCCACCGTGGCCGATCGGGTGGTCCAGGCATCGTTGAAGTTGGTGTTGGAGCCGATCTTTGAGGCGGATTTCCTGCCGTGTTCCTACGGTTTCCGTCCGAAGCGCCGCGCTCATGATGCGGTGGCCGAAGTGCGTTACCTCGCAACACGTCCCCGGTGTTACGACTGGGTTGTTGAGGGAGACATCAAGGCCTGTTTCGATGAGATCGACCACACGGCCCTGATGGGCCGGGTGCGTCGACGCGTCGGGGACAACCGTGTCCTGGGATTGGTGAAGGCGTTCCTCAAGGCGGGCATCTTCACCGAGGACGGCCTGCTGGCGGACAGCACCGCCGGAACCCCGCAGGGTGGGATTCTTTCGCCGCTGTTGGCCAATGTGGCGTTGTCGGTGCTCGATGAACACATTGCCGGGTTGCCGGGTGGTCCGGCTACCGGCTCGGTTGAGCGCGCTCGACGACTTCGTCACGGGCAGCCGAACTTTCGGCTGGTCCGCTACGCCGACGACTGGTGTCTGATGGTGCGGGGCACCAGAGCCCACGCCGAAGCACTACAGGAGGACATCGCCGCCGTGTTGGCGACGATGGGGTTGCGTCTGGCACCGGACAAGACCCTGATCACCCATATCGACGAGGGGCTGGACTTCCTCGGGTGGCGCATCCAGCGTCGCCGCAAGCGGGGCACCAGCTGCAGCTACGTCTATGTTCATCCGTCCACGAAGGCCGTGTTGGCGGTCAAACGGAAGATCAAGACGCTGCGCCGAACAGTTGAACTCAACCAGCCGCTCGATGACCTGCTGCGCCGCATCAACGCGACGCTGCAGGGATGGGCGGGCTATTTCCGGGCCGGGGTGTCCTCGGCGACCTTCTCCTACCTCAGTCACTACACGTGGCAGACGGTGTGGCGCTGGCTCCGACGAAAACACCGCAAGTCGACCTGGAAAGACCTGCGCCGCCAATATTGCGGCGGCGGCTGGTGGCCAGCCACCGAGGACCGTGTGCTGATCGATCTGGAGAAGATCGGCACGACCCGCTACCGCTACCGCGGTGCGGTCATTCCCTCGCCCTGGCCGACCGACGAGGAGGACACCACAGCAGCCTGACCGGGTCTTGTGGAGAGCCCGGTGCATTGAAAGGTGCACGCCGGGTTCGGGAAGCGGCCCGGGAAAACGGAACAGCCCCAACGGTTGTCACCGCGTCCCGGGCCGACTTTCACCGACCCCCGCAACCGGTGATCGCCGCGTTCATCGACGATCAACGCGCCGCCGGGCACGCGGTCGAGTCGATCTGCCGGGTCCTGCACGAGCAGGGCTGCCAGATCGCCGCGCGCACCTACCGGGCCCAACGACAAGGCATC
>DAOSUG010000391.1:0-3036 GCA_035378545.1 Micropruina sp.
ACCGACGTCGCCGGCACCCTTGAGTTGCTCGATCAGTACGACGCGGAGGATGCCGGGTGATCGTCGACGCCAACGTCCTGCTCTACGCCGTCGATGACCAGTCCCATTTCCACACCACCGCCCGAACCTGGCTGGACGAGGCGATGAACGGCGTTGAACGCGTGGGGCTGCCGTGGGTATCGCTGATGTCGTTCCAGCGCATCATCACCCACCCCCGCGTGACCTCGACCCCGCTGACCCCAGCGGTTGCGTGGAGCTTCATCACCGACTGGCTCGACGCCGACCAGGCCTGGGTACCCACACCAGGAGGCCGCCACCGCGACATCCTCGGACGCCTCCTCACCGAAGGCGATCTGCGCGGGAACCTGGTCACCGACGCCCACCTCGCTGCTCTTGCCATCGAGCACGGCACCAGCATCTGCTCCTTCGACAGCGACTTCGCCCGATTTCCTGGCCTCCACTGGATCACCCCCCGGGCGTTGGTAGTAGCGGCTGGCTCTTGAATCTTGACTTCAGAGTGTCCTTGAGCGCGGTGGCGGCTTTCTGCTTGCGGTAGAGGGCCCCGGTTCCCCGTGTGCGTCGGCTGGTGAGTTGCGCTATAGCGCTTGCTAGGGCTGCCAGCCCTGCTCGTGCAGCCGGACGAAGCCGTCGAGCAGCAGGTCCAGGGCGAACTCGAACTCGAACTGATCGTCGCAGCCGTAGCTCACCACCGACCCGTCGTCGTGCCTGGCTGCCATCGCCACCGCGAACACGTTCGGAAACGCCTGCGCCAGTTGCGCCGCGGCGGCCGGATCGATCGGCTCGGCGGGCACGTCCGGGTCATCGAACAACTCCTGGGTGAAACCCCACATGCGACTGCCGAGGGCATGCATCACGTGATGGGTGAGCGGGTCGGAGAACCCCCCGGCCCGGAACAGTCCGATCAGCGCATCCGTGTACCGGAGCACGGTGGGGGTGCGGCTGGTGCGGGTTTCGAGCACGCGGCGCAACCAGGGGTGCCGCAGCTGTACCACCCGAGCCGCCAGCACCCTGCCCCGCACGGACGCCCGCCAGCCCTCGTCCGTTGCCGTGGGCTCGATCTCGGCAAGCGCCCGGTCGAGCATGCCGTCGACGAGTTCATCCTTGTCCGCGACGTGTTTGTAGAGGGCCATCGGCACCACGCCCAGCTCGGCCGCGAGCCGGCGCATGCTGACCGCGGCCAGCCCGTGGGTGTCGGCGAGGTCGACCGCCGCCGTCAACACGCGATCACGGGTCAGCCGCTCCCGAGCCCTAGCAGGGGTGCCGGTCATCGCGCCTCCGCTTCCTCGGCTTGACGAGCGTACGGTGTACACCTTAGCGTTGCGGCATGAGTGTACGGTGTACACCTTTGAGCGATAGGGACCCACGTGACCGTCGACACCCGAGCCGCACGAACCGCCGGCCTGCTGTACCTGCTCACCTTCGTCGCGTCCATCGCCGCCCTGCCGCTGCTGTCGCCCGTGCTTCAGGATCCGCGTTTCGTGCTGACCCAGCAGCCCAGCGCCGGCGTGGTGGCGGGCTGCCTGCTCGATCTCGTCAACGCCGCCGCTTGCGTGGGCACCGCGGTGGTCCTCTACCCACTGTTGCGGGGTCGCAGCCCGTCCGCCGCGCTGGGTTTCGTCACGTCACGGGTGCTGGAGGCAGCGATCATCGCGACCGGGGTGATCTGCCTGCTGGCCGTGGTCACGCTGCAGCACTCCGATTCGGACGACATCGCCCGGGTCGCGCTCGCCGAGGGCCTGGTGGCCGTGCGCAACTGGACGTTTCTGCTCGGCCCCGGGCTGATGCCGGCCGTCAATGCGTTGCTGCTCGGCACGGCGCTGCTGCATAGTGCTCTGGTGCCGCGGGGAATCCCGCTGCTGGGGCTGATCGGCGCGCCGCTTCAGCTGATCTCGGTGATCGGCACGCTGTTCGGGCTCAACGATCAGGTGTCGGTCTGGTCGGCCATCGCGGTGCTGCCGATCTTTATGTGGGAACTCGCTCTCGGCCTGTGGTTGACCTTCCGCGGGCCGGCCGAGCACACACGCTGGCCCCGGTCGGCACGTGACGCGTCCGTCTCTCCACTGACGAAGCGGTGATCGACGCACGATCCTCTGCTGAGCTTGATGAAACCCCTACTAGCAAGCCTTTCGACGAGGCATGGTGCCTCAACAAGTTCGACCTGCGATGAAGCTCCGTGCGACCTCACGGCCCCGACATCACTCGTGATGTGTCCCTCGATCCCGGGTCGTATCGCGACCGAGGAGAACGCCGCGAGGTGCGCGCTCAGGCGCAGCCAATCGGTAAGTGATGTGGAGGACACGCCACTAGGTTGTACGCCATGTCACACTCCAGCGCA
Source organism: Micropruina sp. (assembly GCA_035378545.1). GTDB lineage: Bacteria > Actinomycetota > Actinomycetes > Propionibacteriales > Propionibacteriaceae > Micropruina. The sequence continues at coordinate 2,357 of DAOSUG010000391.1, forward strand.
CGGACGCAGCCGCCGCGACAGCGTCCGTACAGCGTGGTCGGGTTGGTCGCCCTCGGCACTGCGGGTGCATGCCACCGAGCCGAGACCGTCCGGCTCGCCCAAGCGAACGGCCGGCTGTGACGAAACCCGGCCGCGGCACCCGGTTCAGCGACGACGCACCCGTCACGCACACCGTTGGGACGCGCGGAGTCGGGGCCCCGGTTCGAACCGCAGGCGTGCCCATCCGGGCCATGCGCGGCGCCGCCCGCTCCCTGGTCGGCCTGCTCAGCCTGCCCGCGCGGCCGGTCCCACGCGGACGCCGCGTCCGTGGCGTGGCCGTCGACCTGATCGGTGCCGCCGTGGCCGGCGCGGCCGCGTGGTGGATCGGAACGACGGTGGCGCCGGCCGTTCCGGCCATGCAGTGCTGACCGCGTTCGGGGTGATCATCGCCGGATGCCTGCTGGTCTCCGCCGCTCTGCGACTGCGACGGCGCAGCTTTCCGCCACCAGAAACCCGGTTGATCGCCGGACGGCCCGCGATCGGCTTGCACGCCTGGGCCGCTGAGCACTGGCTCGAGATCGTGGTCGATTGCGCGCTGGCACTGACCTGTCTTGGCGTGTTGATCGCCGACGCGGCTCGCGGCGGCCGCTGGCTGCCCTGGACGCTGCTGTTGCTCGTGCCGATCGTCTGGTTCGGCGGCC
>DAOSUG010000392.1:0-3035 GCA_035378545.1 Micropruina sp.
AGGCGAACAGCCAGATGCCGATGGTGAACGTGGCGCCGATGGCGTAGAGCTCGTCGGTGGTCACCTTGTCGTCGGCGAACATGTAGCGCAGCAGCGCCACCAGCGTGTAGGCGTAGAAGGCGGCGTGAAAGCAGTCCGACAGCAGGTGCCAGGGTTGTTCGTTACCGGTGAACACGTCCACGAAGGTGAGCGCAACGGCAGGCACGCCGATCAACACCGCCACCCAGGTCAGCGACGGCGTGGCCCGCACCGTGGCGACGGCCAGGCCCAGCACCAGCATGCCGAACAGGGACAGCACCAGGGTGCCGAGCTGGTCGCCGGGGCCTTCGAGGTAGGGGTACAGCAGAATGCCGCCGAGTTGCACGTAGAGCAGCACAGCGCTCGGGTTGCGCTCGACCCATCGCCACGCGTCCGTCATGGCGGGCAGCCTAACCCGGGATCGAGGCCGGCCCGGTCAGCCGGATCCGGGCCACACGGGGCTGAGCGGGCAAAGGGCTGGCACCGCTACACCCACCGACTGAATAGTTGCTGAATCGTTGCCCGCTCGGCTTGTGCTGCACCGATCACCGGGCATCGTGTGCACAGCAGCCTTGCCGATCAGCATGCTGCGGTCCACCCCTCGGAGAGAAGGTCGACTCACATGCAACCACCACAGTCGCGTCGAGGTCTGCGCACGGGCATAGCGAGCCTGCTGGCCATCATGCTGGCCTGCGCCGGTGTGGCCGCCGCTCCCGGCCCGGCCCACGCAGCGTCCGCCTCGTTCTGTGCCGACGGCACCCAGCCGATGGCCACCGCCGCCGAGGTCGAGGCCTTCCCGGCAGGCACCACCGTGACCGGCAGCACGGTCGTGCAGGGCACGACGCCGTCCGGGTTCACGGGCAGCTACCTCGGCCATGTCGAGGGCTTCTTCGGCAAGGGCAAGGACCTGCTGCTGTTCCAGCTCAGCAGCCCCACCATCGACGGCACGGGCGTTCTCAAGGCGGCCGGAATCTGGGCCGGCATGTCGGGTTCGCCGGTTTATGCCGCCGACGGCTCGCTGATCGGGGCGGTGTCGTACAGCCTCAACGCCGACAATCTGCCGGTCGCGGGCGTCACCCCCGCCGAGTACATGAAGGGCATCGGCAGCACGCTGGCGGCACCGGCCGGCGTCAAACTGACCGCGACCAACCTCAAGAAGGCCAGTGGGCTGCGTCCGAACTCGGCTCAGGCGGACGCCCTGAGCAGCGGCTCCGCGCTGCATCCGGTGGGGCTCGCCAACGTGGCGGCGGCCTCGACGCAGGGCACCGCGCTGACCAACTCGCTGCTGGCGCGGGTGCCGAAGAACAGCAGCACGGCCGCCGAGCGGCTGCGCAGTCGGTCGTTCGCCGCGGTCGGCGCGGCCGCGGTCGGCAGCGCGGCCAATGATCCGCTGGTGGTCGGCGGCAACATCGCGGTGCTGTACAGCACCGGCGACGCGGCCATCGGCGGCGTGGGCACGGTCACCGCGATCTGCGGCACCGACGTGTGGGCGTTCGGGCACTACATGGACCTCGCCGGCAAGACCACCTACGCCCTGGCCAATGCCAGTGCCGCCATGGTGGTTCCGGACGGCACCGGCACGGCCGGCTCGTACAAGCAGGTGACCGCGATCGGCGACGCCCAAGGCACGATCACCCAAGACCGCCGCGCCGGCGTGAAGGGCACCCTCGGTGCCGTCACCGGCTACCCGGTGAGCCTCAACGTGAGCAGCGCTGCCGGCGTGGTCGTCGACTCACGCGGCTCCACCGTGGTGCTGCCCGAGGCAGGGCCCGACGTGGCCGCGTCCCTGGTGGGCAACGCCGTGATCGAAGACCTCGACAACTACTACCGCGGCACATTGCGGTTCACCTGGACCATCTCGTACCGCACCGGGACCGGGGCCACGGGCACCATCAAGAAGACGCAGGTCTACGCCGGCACCGACGTGGTCGCGGACGGCCCCGCCTACGACGTCGGCGACGACGTCTATGCCCTGATTCAAAACGACTTCGACGACGTCGCGATCACCGGCGTCGCCATGGACCTGACGCTGGTCAGCGAAGACGCGATCGTCTACAAGCCCAGCGGCGTGGAGTACAAAAAGGGCACCACGTGGACCTCGCTGTCGGGCAAGTCGCTCAAGCCGAACGCGTCGTACTCGGTTCGGCCGGTGTATCGGCAGTCGGTCAACGGCAAACTGAGCGGTCCGAGCGTCGCCGGGGCGACCCGCACGATGTCGCTGTCGAAGAAGGCGATCAAGAAGGGCTCGCTGAGCTATGTGGCCGGTTCGACCGATAACAACTGCGGCGAGGACGGCGACGAGTGCGAGTTGGACGACGTGGACGCCGACAGCTTCAGTGATCTGATCGCGCAACTCAAGGTCGTGAACCGCAACGACGCCATGGCGCAACTGGTCAGCTACTCGGTCAAGGGCAGCACCAGCAAGTCACGGGCCACGTTCACCGGCCCCGGTGTGGTGGACGGTTCGGTGAAGGTGAGCTTCAAGATCGGCTGATCGCGTCACGTGGCGCCGGCGCAGTCGGCGCGACCCGGCGCTAACCGCGATATCTCGAACCGGACGACCCCAGCCGCTGCTGGGGTCGTCCGTCGTCTGTCGGGCCCAGACCCCCTTGGCAGGCGGGGCAGTAGAACATGGTGCGCTCACGCGGGGGCGTCCCGATCGGGGCGACCCGCACGGGTCCGCCGCAGCGCCGGCACGGTTGGCCGCTGCGGGCATGCACGTAGTTGGTCTCGCCGTGCCGGCGGCTGCCGGTGGTGGACTGCACAGCGTGGTTCTTGTTGTGATCGAGCAACCGGTGGGCACGCTCGATCAGGGCCGCGACCTGCTGGGGGGTGAGGTCGCGGGGCGGCGTCCAGGGGTTGAGCCTTTCGAGAAACAGCGATTCCGAGGCATACAGCGTGCCGACGCCGGCCAGGTTTCGCTGGTCGAGCAGCGCGCCGCCGATGGTGGCGTCGTCGAGGTGCCCGGCGGCGGCGATGTTGCCCGCGGCCACCGCCGGGTTCCAGTCGGGGCCGAG
>DAOSUG010000393.1:0-3030 GCA_035378545.1 Micropruina sp.
CCGGCGGCCAGCTCCTCTACCGACGCCGAGTCGTCAAGCCCCGCCCGGTCGGCACGCTCGCGCTGCCCGGCGACCAGGCGCGCCTGCGGGAGTACACCGACCCAGAGACCGGCGCGGGGATGATCCACGACCCCACCGCCGGCACGCTGACCGTGGTCTGCGAGGTCACCCACCCCGCCTTCGTGCTCCTCGACCCGGGCGAGCAGGAACGACGGGTCACGTCCTGGGGCCGCGTGCTCGCCACCGTGTGCCGGTCGGGACGCATCGCCACCTTGCAGGTGCTGGAGCGGACGCTGCCGGACTCCGGCACCGGACTCGCGGAGTGGTGGGAAGCCCACGGCACGGCGGATGACTCCTGGGCCGCACAGACATATGCGGAGCTGATCGACCGCGCCGGCCCGGCCGGGGAACGGCACGCGACCACGCTGTCGCTGGCGCTGGACATGAACGCGAGCGCGCGGCAGATCAGGACCGCCGGCGGCGGCCTGCGCGGTGCCGCCGCGGTGCTGCGACAGGAGATGAACACCCTGGTCGCCGCCCTGCGCTCGGCCGACCTGTTACCGTCCGGGTGGCTCTCGCCGGGACAGATCGCGGTGATCCTCCGCAGCGCGTATGACCCGGCGATCGCCGCCACCCTCGAACGCCACGGGCAGCTTGGCCAGTCCCTCGCCACCGCCGGCCCGGTCGCCGTCAACGAGTCCTGGGCGCGGCTGCGCACCGACTCGGCCCACCACGCGGTGCTGTGGGTCTCCGAATGGCCCCGCTCGCTGGTGTATCCGGGGTTCCTGTCCCCGGTGCTCCTCTCGACGGGGATTCAGCGGTCGTTCTCGTTGCTGTGCACGCCGATGCGCTCCGATCAGGCCGCCCGCGACATCCGCAAGAAGAAGGTCGAGCACATCTCCGACCAGGCTCAACGGGCGAAGATCGGACAGATCGAGGACGCCGCCCAGACCGCGGAGTACCACGACGTGCTACAGCAGGAAGCCGACCTCACCGCCGGCCACGGCGTGCTGCGCTACACCGGCCTGATCGCCGTCTCCGCCCCCACCGTGGAAGAACTCGACGCGGGCGTGGCGGCGATCGAGCAGGCCGCGATCCAGGCCTCCTGCGAGACCCGCCTCCTCGTCGGGCAGCAAGCCGCCGCGTTCACCGCCGCCGCGCTCCCGCTCTGCCGCCGAATCTGACCCGGCCGCCGCGCGTGGGAGCGATGGTGCACCTGACCGGTGGCCCCCGAATCGCGGGGGTACTCGCCCGCGTCCAGGGAGGCCGTCATGCCCACGTTCCACGACCCACTCGCCGATGCCGCCGAAGCATCCGAGGCGATACGCGGTCTCGCCCACGCATCCCGCGTATTCGATGGCCCGGCCGACACCTACACCGTGTTCGGCGACCTCACCGCGGCCATGCGGTCGCTGCGGCAGGTGCTCGACCAGCTCGCCGCCACCCACCTCGCCCACCGCGAACGCGCGCACCACGACGACGGCGACCACCTCGCCGGTGATCGCTCAGCCCTCGCCGCCGCGGACGAGCTGCACCAGGCCGGCACCCTGCTCGACCAGGCCCACGACCACCTCAACGCCGCGTTCTCCCACTCGGGTCGCATCGCCTGGCACCCCGCACCCGCGCAAGCCGGGCTCGACCACGACCCCGCCACGTCCACCGCGACGGCGGGGACGCTGAGACTGACGGTCTGGCCCGATGCCCCGGTGGGTGAGCACCAGCGCTACGCCTACCGCATCACGGACACCACCACCGGGCAGGAGCTGGAGGGACGGGACCTGTTCACCGGCGCCGGCCAGCCCGTCGGCCCCGACCACGCGATCCACGACCTCGCGACCTTCCTCGGCGCCGCCGGTGAAGCCCGTCAGTACGCCCTCGACCACCCCGACACCGAGCCCGAGCACGCAGGTCTGTTCCCGAGCTGGGTGGCCGAGGCCGCCCGCACCAACGCCGACGCCCTCACCGAACTCACCGAACCCGCCGAACGGACGGCTATAGCCGAAGCGTCCCGGCCTGAGCGCCGGTGGATCAACGTGGTGTTCCTGCAAGGCGAGGACGCCGACGAAGTGCTGGACCTGATCGACCGGGACGGCACCGCCGCGGGCGTCGAGCACCTGAAGGGCTGGGACTACGGGGAGGAGACCACCCAGGCAGCGCTGGAGAACGGCTACGTCTACGACGAGCCCCCGACCGGCGCACTGGACAGGGTGATCACCGGCGAAGACGGCTACACCCTCACCTACAACCCGTTCGCCGGACACGTCAGCCTCCTCCGCGAGTACGCACCAGCCTCCGACGTCCTCGAAGACGCCGTGGTGCCGGCGCGGGAGGCGATCACCGGGATCGGCGCCCCGCCCGCACCTCAGCCGGCGCAGGCGTCCGCCACGCGGCGGACGGCCCTCGGCGCGGACAAGGACTGGTTCGCCGGACCCGCCCGCACGACCGGATCGGCCGGGCGAGGGCTGTCCCTGTGACCGGCACGGAGCCCGAGCGGCTGCACACATCCGTCCTGGTCGCCCCTGCCGCCGAACGCCGCCGACTGCGCAAGCAACGCCGACAGGCCGCCGCCCGCCTCCAAGCCGAACAACGCGCAGTCGAAAAGGGGGCGGCACGGGCAAAGGCCAAAGCCGAGAAGGCTGAGCGGCGCGCGACGACCTACCTACCGGCCGCCGGCGAACCCGGCCCGGCGGCACTCAAATCGCCGGGCCGGTTCCGGCTGCCCCGCCATCAAGACACGTCCGCGACGCTGGCCGGGGCGTATCCGTTCGTCGCCGAAGGCGGCCTCGGCTCCGATGGCGTGTTCGTCGGGCAAGACCTCTACTCCGGCGGATCGTTCGTCTACGACCCCTGGGTGCTCTACGCGCGCGGGATCATCACCGCACCCAACATCGTGCTGGCCGGCATCGTTGGCTCCGGCAAGTCCTCACTCGCCAAGTCCCTCTACACCCGCTCGTTGCCGTTCGGGCGCCGCGTCTACGTGCCCGGCGACCCGAAGGGCGAGCACACCGCCGTCGCCGAAGCGGTCGGCGG
>DAOSUG010000394.1:0-3030 GCA_035378545.1 Micropruina sp.
GTCGTGGACGACCCAGCGAGCCAGCCGGTCATCGCCGCAATGCCGGCGGTGAACGGCGGCTGCTCGGGCCGGGCCAGAAAACCATGGGTGGTGCCGGGCAGGTACCAGCCGTCGTGCGGCACCCCGGCCTGCGTCAACCGGTGCGCGAAGTTCTCGGCCGAGGCGCGCAGCATGTCGCGATCGGCGTTCAGCAACTGGACGGGAGGCAGCCCGGTCAGGTCCGCGAGCCCGGGAAACACGTGCGGGTTGGTGAGCAACTCGGCCGAACCGGCATGGTTGACCGCGGCCCGGCGCACCATTTCTTGCACCACGCGCAGATCCGAGAGCCCGAACAGCCGTCGTCGCAGGGCCACCGAGGGGTCGGGCAGCAGGCCGTGGAACAACCCGTACACGAAGGCGAGCCCGAGCGGGGCCAGCCCCTCACCGTCGCGCAGGCGAAGTCCGACCGCGGCCGCCAGGCAGGCACCGGCGGAGGCTCCCCCCAGCCACATCGCGCCCCCGTGCCGACGGGCGGCGTACTGCCAGGCGTCCATCACCTGATCCTGGGGAACCGGGTAGCGGAAGGGCGAGGCCTTCAGCCGCAGTGGGCCGACGAACGGAAAGCTCGGCACCAGGCCGTACTCGACGCTGGTGACCGGAAAGCCGGCGGCCGCGACGGCCATGCCGACGGCATGCGCCTCGGGTTCGCTGAGCGTGCCGACCACCCACCCGCCGCCGTGCACCCAGACCAGCCGGGGTCCCGACGGTTCGCCGGCGGGGGTGTACTCGCGCACCCGCACCTCACCGTGCCGGCCGGGAACGCCGTGCTCCACCCAGGACGGATCCGCCACATTCACCTCCGGGTACTGGGCCGCGGATGCGGCGCGCTGACCATGATGCCAGCGCTTGGCGCACCCCCGCTGGGGTGTGGTTGTACCTTATGGGACATGCACGAACTGAGCCGTCGGACGGCCCTCGTCGGTCTGCTCGGTACCGCTGGTGCGGTCGCGGTCGGATGCACCGCATCGCCGACCCCTTCCACCAGCGCGTCCGAGGCGCCGAGCTTAACGCCCACACCCAGCCCGTCCCCGTCGGTCGACGACCGGCCGCGGTGGCCCCTGTCGGGCCGGCTGCTCAAAGACGAGGACGCCGCCAAGCACGCGGCGGTGGCGGTGAAAGTGCCCGACAACAAGAACGAACACCCGCAGCGTGGGCTGGACCAGGCCGACATCGTCTTCGTCGAACTGGACGGGTACCGCGACTCGTCCGGGTACAGCAGCACGCGACTGGTGCCGGTGTTCCACTCCTCGATGCCGGACGCGGTCGGGCCGGTGCGGTCCATTCGTCCGGTGGACATCGCACTGCTCAGCCCGATGCACGCGATCATCGGCAACACCGGGGCGGCGCCGTGGGTGCTCAACTACGTCAAGCACAACAGCAGTTATGTCGAGGGAATGCTCTCGTACATGAACACCAAGTACAGCAAGATCCGGGGCTCGTACTCGATCGACCAGTCCCGGGTGCGAGTGCTGGGTGGCATCAAGTATTTCGACCGAGCCACGGTGTGTCACCCGACGATTCTGGCCAAGCAGACCAAGAAATTCCGCGACGGGCCGCCGCAGGTCTACTTTCCCTTCGGCGATGCCAAGGTGGCCAGCACGGTCGAAGGCAAGACCGCGCTCTCGATCAAGGTGCCCTGGAAGCAGGGCGACAGCTACGACATGAGCTACACCTGGAGCGAGAAGACCGGCACCTGGTTACGTAGTATGCCGTGGGGCCCGCACGTGCTGGCCAATGGCAAGCGGGTCGCCCCCGCCAACGTGCTGGTGATCCGCGCCAAGCAGCACTACGACAAGATCTACTCCGGAACCGGTCACGACGAACCTATTCACGACATCATCAAGAACAGCGGCGCATTTCACTATTTCCACGGCGGCAAGTACGTCACCGGCACGTGGAACAAAGGTGACATTCAAGACGCCTTCACCTTCACCCTGGACGACGGCAGCCCGCTGGTGATGGCCCCCGGGCAGACCTATGTCGAACTGGCCAACAAGGGCGCGAAGATCACCGTCAAGAGCTGAGCGGGCCCCCCTCCGGCGAACCCCCGCCTCACTATCTCGCGCCTGCGAAGCTTCGCAGGCGCGAGATGGTGAGGCGGGCGCTCGGGCTTCAGGCGCCCCCCCCTACAGCACCGAGCCGGGCACGTAGGCCGCCGCGTCCGGGTACTGCTTGGCGATGCGCTTGACCTTGTCGGCCACGTCGTCCACCTGGTCGCGGGCGGCGCCGGTGAGTTCCAGCGGGTCGGCCTGGGTGGCGTCCAGTTGCTCGTGGGTGAGGCCGAGCCGCGGATCGGACGCCAGCCGGTCGAGCAGGTCGTTGGTGCGGGCCCCGCGGCGCAGGTCGAGCGCTACCGCCACCGCGTGTTCCTTGATCGCCTCGTGCGCGGTCTCGCGTCCGACGCCGGCGCGGACGGCCGCCATCAGCACCTTCGTGGTGGTCAGGAACGGCAGGTACCGCGCCAGTTCCGCCTCGATCACGGCCGGAAAGGCGCCGAACTCGCCCAACACGGTGAGGAAGGTCTCAAATAGTCCATCGAGGGCGTAGAAGGCGTCCGGCAGGGCGATCCGGCGCACCACCGAACACGACACGTCGCCCTCGTTCCACTGGTCGCCGGCCAGCTCGCCGATCATCGTGGCGTAGCCGCGCAGCACCACGCCGAGGCCGTTGACGCGTTCACATGAGCGGGTGTTCATCTTGTGCGGCATCGCCGAGGATCCGACCTGCCCCTCCTTGAAGCCCTCGGTGACGAGTTCGAGGCCCGCCATCAGCCGGATCGTCGTCGCCACGTTGGACGGGGCCGCCGCCACCTGAACCAGCGCCGTCACCACCTCGTAGTCGAGTGAACGCGGGTACACCTGGCCGGTTGAGGTGAAGATGCGCGCGAAGCCGAGGTACTGACCGATCTGGTTCTCGAGCGCCAACTGCTTCTTGGTGCTGCCGCCGAGCAGGTCGAGCATGTCCTGCGCGGTGCCCATCGGGCCCTTGATG
>DAOSUG010000395.1:0-3023 GCA_035378545.1 Micropruina sp.
CCGTGAAGTCAGCTTCGTGATCAACCCGGTGGCCGGCGAGCAGGTCAAGCTGAGCCAGCTGCAGGCCGGGTACCTGCATGCGGTGTGGGAGGGTCTCGCCAAGGCCGCCGGCGCGAAACGGGTCGAGTTCTTCGACGGCACCGGCACCACGGCCGGGCAGGGCGTAGGGCCGGTCGTTCAGGTTCCGCAGCCGGACGACGTCAGCACCGACGCCACCACGACCGAAGTGGTCTGCACACTGCCCACCCCGGCCCTGTTCGTGATCAACACGCCCAACCTGATCGACCGCGACAAGACCCTGCAGGGGCTCAAGAAGTGCCTGGCCAAGGCCCCCAAGACCTACCGCGTCGTGGTCGAGGGACGCACCTCGGGCGACCCGTCCGACAACGGCAAGGCCACCGTCGAGCTCTCCAAACAACGAGCAACGGTGGTCGCGGTGCTGCTCAAGGAGCTGAAGGTGCCCGCCAAGGCCATCTACAAGGTGGTCGGATACGGACGCAGCAAGCCGCTGGTGCAGCCGCCGACCGACTCCCGCAACCGTGCTGTGGTGGTGCGGTTCGAGGTGGTGGGCTGAGGTCCGGGAGCTGCCGGCTCGCGGGGCGGACGTGATCGCCCCGCGACGCCGTCCGGCACCCGGTGCCGCCACGCTGGACGACCGGCGCCCGGACGCGGGCCCGCACGTCGCGTCCGGTCCACGATCAGCTGCTTGCCTGCTGGGGCCACAGCCTAGGCTTCGAGCCACCGCCGACGACGAAGGACTCCCATGCCAGTAGCCGACCTGTACCTCGACACCACCAACAGCCGAGATGTGGTGCTGCAGGTGCGGGCGCGGGGCAGGCAGATTCTGCGCAACCCGCTGGCGAACCGTGGCACCGCCTTCACCCTGCAGGAGCGTGAACGACTCGACCTGTCGGGCCTGCTGCCCAGCCGCGTGACCACCATCGAGGAGCAGCTGCGGCGCACCTACGCCCAGTACAAGCGGTCACCCTCGCCGCTGGCGAAGTTCATCTACCTGTCCCAGCTGCGCGACCGCAACGAGGTGCTGTTCTACCGGCTGCTCAGCGAGAACATCGAAGAGCTGCTGCCGATCATCTACACGCCGACCATCGGCGAAGCGATCGAGCGGTTCAGCCACGAGTACACCAGTTCACGCGGGCTGTACCTGTCGATCGACCGGCCCGACCTGATCGAACAGTCGCTGGCCAACTACGTGCCCGACCCCGACGAGATCGACCTGGTGGTGGTCACCGACTCCGAGGGCATCCTGGGCATCGGTGACCAGGGCATCGGCGGCATTCAGATCGCGAACGGCAAGCTGAGCGTGTACACCGCGGCGGCCGGCATTCACCCGCGCCGGGCGATCCCGATCGTGCTGGACGTGGGCACCGACAACCTCGGCCTGCTGAACAGCGATCTGTATCTGGGTGAGCGGCACGCCCGGGTGCGCGGCGAGGCCTACGACGCGTTCATCGAATCGTTCGTGGTGGCGATCACCCGGCAGTTCCCCAACGCGATGCTGCACTGGGAGGACTTCGGCGCCGGCAACGCGCACCGCATCCTGCAGCGCTACGCCGACTCGATCTGCACCTTCAACGACGACATCCAGGGCACGGCCGCGGTGGTGCTGGCCGCGGTACTGGCCGCCGTCCGGCTGACCGGGGTGCCGTTGCCGCAGCATCGGGTGCTGATCTACGGCGCCGGCACCGCAGGGGTGGGCATCGCCGACATCATCCGTGCGGCGATGGGGCACGAAGGGCTACCCCTGAACGAGGCGTTCGGCCAGTTCTACGCCTTCAACAGCCGTGGGCTGATCGTCGACGACGGCGACGGCATCCGCGACTACCAGCAGCCCTACGCCCGCACCCGTGCCGAGGTGGACGGGTGGGACGTGGCGGATCCGCACCGGGTCAGCCTGGCCGAGGTGGTGCGGCAGGTGAAGCCGACGATACTGATCGGCACCTCGGCCCAGCCCGGAGCGTTCAACGCCGAGGTGATCGAGGCGATGGCAGAAGGGTGCGATCGTCCGATCATCATGCCGTTGTCGAACCCGACCAGCCGCTCGGAGGCGAGCCCGGCCGACCTGCTCGACTGGACGAACGGGCGCGCGCTGATCGCCACCGGGAGCCCCTACGGCACCATGCGGCACGCGGACGTCTACCACACCATCGCGCAGGCCAACAACGCGCTGATCTTTCCGGGTCTGGGCCTGGGCGTGTCCGTGGTGCGGGCCGAACGGGTCAGCAACGAGATGATCTACGCCGCGGCCGCCGCGCTGGCCGGCCTGGTCAACGAGTACCGTCCGGGCGCCTCGCTGCTGCCGTCCATGAACGACCTGCGGCTGGTGTCGGCCACGGTCGCGATGGCGGTGGCGAAGACCGCCGAGAGCCAGGGCCTGGCCCGCACGCCGTTGACCAATCCGATCGACGACATCTACCAGCGCATGTGGAAGCCGCAGTACCCGCGGCTCGTTGTGGTGGCCGCCGACGACTGACCGCGGGTGCGCGACCTCACAGCGCGGGTTCCGCAGCGATCAGCGGACGCAACACGTCCCCTTCCTCGCCCGCGGTGAACCACTGCTGCAGCGCACCGTCGGCCAACACGTTCACCGGGGCGCCGAACATTATCGCCTGGTCGAGGCTGAGGTAGCGGCGGGCGACCCGCCCCGACCGCACACCCACCGCGTCGCAGAAGCCGCCCGGCCCGTAGCAGCCCAGGTCCCGCTCGAGCGAGGCGCCGGACCGATCACCCTGGCCGCCCCCGCATCTCCCGACTGAAGATCTGCCGAGCTATCGCTGGTCGGACCAGCTCTCTCGTCTCCGGGCCGGCCCCGGGATCTCCACGCAGGCACAGCTCCACGGAGGCGCCCGGACGACGGGCGTCACCGTTGCGTTGCGCGGCTCGTCGGGGGGATGGACCGATCAGCCGGCGGTCCGATGCCAGGTCCAGCCCAGCCGGCCCAGTTCGTCCGCGATCGACCGGATCGCCTTCGGCCCTACCCCGGGGAGTGCCAGGAGTTCGCGCTC
>DAOSUG010000396.1:0-3016 GCA_035378545.1 Micropruina sp.
CCCGGGCTGCCGGGCTGGTTGGACATGACCTCATAGGGGCCTGGCCTCACCTGCTTGATCATTGTCCTGTCTGACCAGCCGGCCTGGTAGCCGCAAACGACAACGGATAGGACACCTGCTCTGATGACACCACCGGAGGTGATCGGCGGCGCCGACACCCACACCGACACACTGCACGTCGCCCTGATCACCACCCTTGGCCAGCAGCTCGCCGACCACGAGTTCCCGACCACCGCCGCCGGCTACACAGCGGCGATCACCTTTCTGACCGGCCAGGGCGCTCTGCAGCGAGTAGGGATTGAGGGCACCAGCTCCTACGGCGCGGGCCTGGCCACCGCCTGCCTGACTGCCGGGATCGAGGTGGTGGAGGTGAACAGTCCCAGCCGAGGTGACCGCCGCCGGCAGGGCAAGTCCGATGATGACGCTCGTTTGAATCTCCCCAGACCTGCTCGCTGAATCTCCCCACCCCTGTGACCCCGCTTCATCGCTCACATGGGAGGAACGAAATGCACGCACCCGCATCACCCCAGGGTGGCTGGTCGATCCCGGCGGCTGGCCGCCACCTCGCGACGACCGACCGGCGACCCCGCGCAGACTCGGACGGCGGGCGGACCGCCAGCGCCTGCCCGCCGTGCGGCACCCGGCCGCGATCGCATCGCTCGTGCCTGCGTTCCTGCCGGCGGTCTGTGAGCGCGGCATGACGGGCGACGGGCACGTCCTGGAGTTGGCCGAGCGGGCGGCCGAGGACGTGCGAGAGCTCAACCACCGCACCCGCGACCCACGCGTGTTCACCGCTCCGGCCGAGATGTACCGGTTAGTCGGCGAGCTCGCCGTGCTGGCCGGCGGGCTGCCGCAGCTGCTGGGCCAGCTCGACCGGTGGCTGCGCGCGGAACACGACCACGGCCGGATCCGGGCCGACACCGGCACCGGGCCCGGCCGGATCGTCGCGGCCGCGGGCGCCGATCTGGCCGGCGCCGGCGACGCCGCGGACGAGTTGGCCAATGCGTTGGACGCCGCACTTGCGCACCTGGCCCACCTGGGCGCCGCGGATTCCGGCCATGCCGTTTCGAAGCGCGGTTGACGCGCGTGGCTCCGCGGAAGACGGCGGGGCTCCCTCGACGCTGGCGGTCTCTGACCACCGGCCAGCTGTTCGAGGGAGCCCGTTTCATGCTCACACAGGAGGAAGACGTGGACGCGCACGCCCTGCGCCGCAGGGGGTGGTCGATCTCCGCGATCGCCCGCCACCTGGGCAAAGACCGAAAAACGATCAGGGCGTACTTGAACGGTGAGCGGACCGCCGGAGTCCGCTCACCGGCCGGCCCGGACGTGTTCGAACCGTTCGTGACCTACTGCCGGGAACGGCTGGTCGAGGACCCGCACCTATGGGCGACCGCCTTGTACGACGAGTTGCTGCAGCTGGGTTACGACCGGTCCTACCCGCGGCTGACGCACAACCTGCGCACTCGTGGGCTGCGGCCGGTGTGCCACGCCTGCCGGCCGGCCGGCGGCCGCCCCGCAGCGGTCATCGACCACCCGCCGGCCGAGGAAACCCAATGGGACTGGCTCGAGCTGCCCGACCCACCCAGGAGTTGGGACGGCTACGGAGCCAAGGCGTTCCTGCTGGTCGGCGCGCTGGCCCACTCGAGCAAGTGGCGGGGGGTGCTGGCCGAGGCGATGGACCAGCCGCAGCTGATCGACGCGCAGCACCAGGTCGTGGTCCGGCTCGGCGGGCTGACCCGGGTCTGGCGGTTCGACCGGATGGCCACCGTCGTGCACCCGGGCACCGGCAAGGTCACCGCCTCTTACGCCGCGGTCGCCAAGCACTATGGGGTACAGGTCAAACCGTGCCCACCGCGGCGGGGCAACCGCAAGGGTGTGGTCGAGAAGGCCAACCACACCGCGGCGCAACGATGGTGGCGCACCCTGCCCGACGACATCACCGTCGCCGACGCGCAGGCCCGGCTCGACCAGTTCTGCGCCACCGTCGGCGACACCCGCGACCGCGTCGATGTCGACGGGAACCGGTGCACCGTCGCGGACCTGGCCGCCCGGGAACGGCTCGCCCCGCTACCCGCCACGGCGTTCCCCGCCGAGCTGGCCGTCGAGCGGGTCGTATCAGCGCAGGCGTTGGTCTCGTTCCGCGGGAACCGGTACTCCGTGCCGCCCGAGCTGGCCAACGGGCCGGTCACCGTGACCCACCGCCTCGGCTCCCCGGTGCTGGCGTTCGTCACCGACCGCGGCGTGACAGTAGCCCTGCATCACCGGGCCGGCGACGGCACCGGCGCCACTATCCGCAGCGAGCACCACGTCACCGCACTGAACAAAGCCGCGCTGGCCGCGTTCACCACCGCCAAACCGCACCGCCGCAAACAGCGCATCCCACCCGGCCCGGCCGCCCGGCACGCCGCACAGGTGTTGCGCGGCGCCACCACCACACCCGACCCCGTCGTCGATCTGACCGTCTACGCGGCCGCGGCCGCCCGCCGGAGGAACCTGCCATGACCACCACCACCACGGACGACGCGCCGCCGCCGGCCACCCCGGCCGAGAACAGCCGCTACCAACAGCTCCGCGCCCACCTGACCACGCTGAAGCTGCTCGACGCGGCCGCGGCCCTGCCGGCCGTCCTGGACCAGGCCCGCGCCGAGAACCTCACCATGACCGCGGCTCTGGAACGGCTGCTGCGGATCGAGGTCACCGCGACCGAGGCACGCCGGCTCGCCGGCCGGCTCCGGTTCGCCTGCCTGCCCACCGACGCCACCCTGGACGAGTTCGACTACGACGCCCAACCCGGCGTCGACCCCCGGTTGGTCAACGACCTCGCCTCCTGCCGCTACCTCGACAACGCCACCAACGTCCTGATGATCGGGCCGCCCGGCGTCGGGAAGACCATGCTCGCCACCGGTCTGGCCCGCAAAGCCGTCGAGGCCGGCTACCGGACCTACTTCACCACCGCCGCCGACCTGGCCGCACGCTGCCACCGGGCCGCGATCGAAGGACGATGGGCCACCACCAT
>DAOSUG010000397.1:0-2994 GCA_035378545.1 Micropruina sp.
CGCTGGGCCGAGATCGTGCCGGTGTCGGCGCTGACCAACGACCAGGTCGGCCTGGTCGCCGACGTGCTGATCGCCCAGTTGCCGGAAGGTCCCGCCTACTACCCCGAGGGCGAGGTGACCGACGAACCCACCGAAACCCTGATCGCCGAGCTGATCCGCGAGGCCGCGCTCGAGAAGGTCCGCGACGAGCTGCCGCACTCGATCACGGTCACCATCGACGAGATGGGGTTGCGCGAGGGGCGTCCCGAGGATCGTCCACTGCTCGACGTGTACGCCTCGCTGGTGGTCGAGCGCGACTCGCAGAAGGGCATCGTGATCGGTCATCAGGGCTCGGTGCTGCGCGAGATCGGCACCGCAGCCCGCACCCAGCTGACCGCGCTGCTGGGGACGCCCGTCCACCTCGACCTGAAGGTGAAGGTGCTCAAGGACTGGCAGCGCAACGCCAAGTACCTCAACCGGTTGGGTTTCTGAGTTCGCCTGATCTATGGCAGACGTCTCTCAACCGTGTTGGGAACCGTCTCCTGAACAGGTGCTGGGGACGGGTCTATCTGTGCTGGGAACCGTCTCCTCAACACTGCTGGGGACGGGTCGATCCGTGCTGGGAACCGTCTCCTGAACAGTGCTGGGGACGGGTCTATCCGTGCTGGGAACCGTCCCAAGAACCCTATTGAGCACCGCCCCCGAGCCGTGCTGAGCACCGTCCCCGGATCAGCCGGTTCTGAGATCGTCCGCATGAGTACCGAACGAAGGCGGCGTGTCGGGGTGCGAGCCCTCGGCTGGTGTCGGGATTTCGGAACTATTCACGACCGACTCAGTGGGGCCCGCGTGGGGCCGCCCACCCGATCCTGTCCTCCGCGCACCGACACACGGGCGTAATCAACCCGGCGACTGGCTGAAACACACGGTTCGTAACGTCGGCACCAACGCTCGCCCCCGAGCTACCCCAGGAGTGTCATGCCGACCGCAATCGCCGCCGATCTGCGAGAGGACGCGGCTGCCCCGCAGGGGGCCGATCGCTGATGCCGTCCGGGGGTGCCTTGCGGCTGGCGGAGTTCAACGGCCTGCCCGCCACCGCTGCCCACGAGATCGTGCTGCGCTGCGTGTCGATCAAACCCTGGGCGACGGCGCTGGTGGCCAGGCGCCCCTACCGCGACCGGCAACGGTTGCTCGCCACGGCGCGCGAACTGACCGACGCCTGGACCTGGGCCGACGTCGAGGCGGCGCTGGACGCCTGGCCCTTTCTGGACGCCCGCGCCGAGGGGGCGCGGGTGCCTGCCGGGGTGGTGGTGGCCGGCGCGGAAGGGACGCTGTCGGCCGACCTCTCCGCGGTCTCGGAGGCCTACCAGGAACGATTCGGACGCAGCCTCGTGGTCGGCGCGTCCGGGCGCACCACCTCGGACGTGTTGCGGCTGGCTGTGCGGCGGCTACTGATGGACGAGGCGGGCGACCGCAGCGCCACCACGGCCGAACTGCGCCAGATCAGCCTGCGCCGGCTGCGGCGCATGATTCTCTGAGCGGCAGCGGGCAACACCGACGGGCCACAGCCGAGGCACTCACCCCTCCAATCCGCCGGCCAGCTCGATCAGGGCCAGATCACTACCCGGCGGACCGACCAGGCAGACCCCCAACGGACCCTCCGGCACCTGAAGCAGGGGAGCGCTGACGGCCGGCCGTCCGGTGATGCCGGCGAGGCAGGTGAGCCGCATGGTTGCCCTGCGGTGCGCGTCCACGGCATGCGGAGCCGCCCACAATCTCGGCGCCGCCCCTGCGGTCGACGGCAGCACGAACACCCGGTCGCCCAGCAACTCGTTCCAGGCCTGCCGCAGCCGTTCGAGTTGCCCCAGGCGAGGTCGTCCTGCGCCCCCCTCGATCGCGGACGCCGCGACGAAGGCACCCGGCGTGACACCGCTGAAGGCTTTGAGCCGCCGCACTTCCTGAGTCCACCCCACATAGAGCCCGATGTGTACCCACTGCTTGGATAGCGGCGGCAACCGCGCTCGGTGCACCAGACCAGGGACGCACGAAGGTCGGACTCGGTATGAACACGCGTGGCGTCGAACCTCGCCAGGTAGGCGGCCACCGCACGCTTGACGGCGAGCGCGTCACCGTCGAGCGTGCACGGGATCGAGTTCAGCGGCCTGCCGACGACGATGGCGATGCCGCCCGTACACGAGTGGGTGTGCGCCCATGCTGGCCGCCGCCGGGGACTCCACCAACCACAACGACTTCGCGCTGGTCGCGCCGGTCGCGATGTTCGGCCTGCTTGGGTCGCGGATCTCCAGGCGTGCGGTGCCAGCATCGACGACGTCGGCGAGGAGCACGGCCGCCGCGTGCTGAAGGTCCGCGGCAGGTGGCAAGGTCTGCTCACCCCGCTCCCGCCGGCCGTTGCGCGGGCTGTGGAGCGTGCCGTCGCCGGTCGTGGCGTGTTGAACCGGCGCGGGGTCCGAATGGACCGGCATGCGGTCACCCGCAGCCTGCGCCGGCTTGCGGTCGCGGCGGATGTGCGGCTTCCTGGGCTGCATCCGCACATGCTGCGGCACACTTTGGTCACCACGATGCTGGATGCCGGGGTCGATCTGCGCGATGTGCAGATCGCTGTCCTTCGCGCTGATCCGCGTGCCACCGAGCGTTACGACCGGGCGCGCAAGAACCTGATCGGCACCCGAATTACTCGCTCGCCGCGTCCATGGCGTTGGGAACCTGAACGAGGCCGGGGCTGCCGTCGTGCGTGCGGCCGCGTAGTGCCGCTGCGGTCAGCTCCGCTGACTTCGGCTGTGCTCGCGTTGGATGTTGATGTGCAGCGCTTGCGGGAGGTATGCGAGCGCTACGGAGTCGTGCGTCTCGACGTGTTCGGGTCCCTGGCGAATGGCACTGGGTGAAGCGCTTCGATTATTCCGTCAGGCGTTGATATACCGAATCTACCGCCAGAATTCCCGGCCATGCCGTTTGCATCGTTTCATCGAGAATCTGGCGGTAGATTCGGTATATCTTCAC
>DAOSUG010000398.1:0-2980 GCA_035378545.1 Micropruina sp.
GGCACTTTGGGCGTGGTCATCCGCGCGACGGTGCAACTGAGCCGCGATCCGGCGCACAGCTGCCTGGTGGTGCTCGGTTTCGGGTCACTCGCCGAGGCCGCCGACCTGGTTCCCGAGGTGCTGACGTACCGCCCCAGCGCCTGCGAGGGCCTGGACGCCCGCATCGTCGACACCGTGCGCGCACGGCACGGCGCCCACGCGGTTCCGGCTCTGCCTGCGGGCGAAGGGTGGCTGTTCGTCGAGTTGGCCGGCGACGACGGGGCTGAGGTAGCCGAACGGGCGCGGCGGCTGGCGGCCGTGGGTCCGGCCGCCCGGGTGATCACGGACGCGGCTGACGTGGTGACCCTGTGGCGACTGCGTGCCGACGGCGCCGGGTATGCCGCCGTCGCCCTGGACGCCCCGGCCCACCCCGGCTGGGAGGACGCCGCGGTGCCGCCGCAGCGGCTGGGCGCCTACCTGCGCGACTTCGAGGCCCTGCTGGCGGCGCACGGACTGCACGGACTGCCGTACGGGCATTTCGGCGAGGGCTGCGTGCATTGCCGGATCGACTTCCCCCTGGGGCCCGGGAGCGGCACGCACGAGTATCGACGCTTCGTCGAGGCGGCGGCCGACCTGGCGGCAGGCTACGGCGGGTCGATGTCGGGTGAGCACGGCGACGGCCGGGCGCGCTCGGAGTTGCTGGGCCGCATGTACACGCCGCAGGCTCTGGCCCTGTTCGGCGCGGTGAAGCGCCTGTTCGACCCGCACAACCTGCTGAACCCCGGCGTGCTGGTCGACCCCGCGCCGCTCGATGCGAACGTGCGGCTGGCCCAGGTGGCCCATCCGCTGGACGCCTTCGCCGCCGACGTGCACCGCTGCACCGGCGTAGGCCGATGCGTGGCCGCCGGTACTGCCGGTGCCATGTGTCCCTCGTACCAGGTCACCCGGCAGGAGAAGGATTCGACCCGCGGGCGGGCCCGGGTGCTGCAGGAGCTGGTCAACGGCACCCTGATCAGCTCGCCCCGCTCGGTCGAGGTGGCCGAAGCCCTTGACCTGTGCCTGGCCTGCAAGGCGTGTGCCGTCGAATGCCCGACCGGGGTGGATCTGGCCCGCGACAAGTCGCGCACGTTGCATCGCGCCTACCGGGGGCGGCTGCGGCCGCCGAGCCACTACACGTTGGGCTGGCTGCCGCGCTGGTTGCGGCTGCTCACCGACGTGCCAGGGGCGGCCCGGTTGGCGAACGCCGCCCTCGGCATGCCCGCGTTGCGTGACCTGGCCCTCCGCATGGCAGGCCTGGACGCACGCCGCTCGGTGCCACACTTTCGTGAGAACGCGCTGCCGGGTGAGGTGGGTGGCCATGGTCGACGGGCCGACAAGGGCCGGCAAGCCGATTCTTACGGCGAGGTGGGTCGGTCCGCGGGCGGCGAGGTGGCCGTGTGGGCCGATTCGTTCTCGCGCGGTTTTGCCGGCGGCCAGGTCGAGGCGGCGCTGCGGGTGCTGAGCCGTGCCGGGTACCGACCGAGGCTGATCGGGCAACCCGCATGCTGTGGTCTGACCTGGATCACCACCGGTCAACTGGACGCCGCCGCCGGCCGGTTGCGTCGCTCGCTGGACGTGCTGAGCCCCTGGGCACAGCGCGGCACCCCGATCGTGGGCCTCGAACCATCGTGCCTCGCGGTCTGGCGCGACGAGGCCGGCGAACTGGTGGACGACCCCCGCGTGACCGCCGTGTCGCGCTCGTTGGTCACCCTGGCGGAGCTGCTGGGCGGCACCGAGGGCTGGACGCCGCCCGACCTGACCGGACGCACCGTGGTGGCCCAGCCGCACTGCCACCACCACGCCGTGCTCGGGTGGCAGGCCGACCGCGCGCTGCTGCAGGGCACCGGGGCGGATGTGGTGACCGTGACCGGGTGCTGTGGACTGGCGGGCAACTTCGGGTTCGAGCGTGGCCACTACGAGACCTCGATCGGCGTGGCCGGCCTGCAGCTGTTGCCGGCACTCGACCGGGCACCGCACGATGCGATCGTGCTCGCCGACGGATTCTCGTGCCGCACCCAGGTGGCCGACCTGACCGGACGACGAGCGGTCAGCCTCGCCGAGTTGCTGGACGGTACCGGGGATTGAGCCTGCCGGCCCGCCCGGGCTGCGCACCAACGAGCTGCGCACCGACGACGAGCCTGCTGAACAGCCAGCTCCTGGCCGCGGTGCCCTCAAGGCGGGCGCCCCTGCGCTCGAAGCAGCCCAGTTCGAGGCACTCTGCGTTGCCCTGGCATCGATCGAGCGGCCGGTGCCCCCGACCGGCGCCGTCTCGACGATTTCGACCCGCGCGCGACTCGATATACTCAGCTCGTTTGTTTCCGCTCCCCCACCCGGTGAGGTTCCCTTATGCCCGAGTTCGTGTTCACCATGCACAACGTCCGCAAGAAGCTGGGCGAGAAGCTGGTGCTCGACAACGTCACCATGTCGTTCTTCGAGGGCGCCAAGATCGGCGTGGTCGGCCCCAACGGTGCCGGCAAGTCGACCATGTTGAAGTTGATGGCCGGCATGCTGCAACCCGACAACGGCGACGTCGGCCTCAAGAAGGGGGCCAGCGTCGGCATTCTGCTGCAGGAGCCGCCGCTGACCGAGGGCCGCACGGTGCTCGAGAACATCGAAGAGGCGGTGGCCGAGACCAAGGGCATTCTCGACCGGTACAACGAGATCGGCCTCGAGATGGCCGAACCGGACGCCGACTACGACGCGCTCCTGGCCGAGATGGACAAGCTGCAGACCGAGATCGAGCACCGCAACGCATGGGATCTCGAATCGCAGCTCGAACAGGCCATGGACGCCCTGCAATGCCCCCCTGGTGACACCATCGTCGACGTACTGTCGGGTGGCGAGCGCCGGCGGGTGGCCCTGTGCAAGCTGCTGCTGCAACAGCCCGACCTGCTGCTGCTCGACGAGCCGACCAACCACCTGGACGCCGAGAGCGTGAACTGGCTGGAGGGCCACCTGAAGA
>DAOSUG010000399.1:0-2968 GCA_035378545.1 Micropruina sp.
GAGGCGTCGAGCCACCGGAGGTCAGGCCTGCTGGCCCTTGTCCTTCGGGTCGGTGACGATCTCACCCTCATGCACGACGCCCTCGGGTTCAGCGGCCCGCGGCGTGGCCGGCGGCGGCACCGCCGGCGGGTTGGAGGCACTCAACGACGAGGTCTCTTCTTTGAACTCACGGATCGCCTTGCCGGCATTCTTGCCGGCGTTGGCGAGGCGACTACCGCCGAAAACCAGAAGGGCGATGATGGCCAGGATGACCCATTCCATACCGCCGGGCAGGCCGAACATAGTGGTTGCGCTCCTTGGGTTGTGACAACTTCGTCAGTCTACTCAGTGCTCGGCAGCTGCACCTGTGACACGAGGTCGGCGAGTTCTTCGGCCCGTTTCGCGAGCATTTGCAGCTCGCTGAACAGATCGGACGCCTTGTGCGCCAGCCAGATCGCATACGCAACGACGGTGATCAGGCCGGCCACGGCAATGCCCGCGAAGATCAGCACCCACATCATGGGCCGAGACTAACCGATTCGACGTCGGATGCGGGCAGTGCCTGGTAGAGCGCGAGGGCTTCCGACGCCGCCGCCCGGGCCGACTCGGCCGCCTCGGGCGGGTCGACAGCCAACACAGACGGGCCGAGCCGTAGCAGCAGCGTCCGAAGCCAGGCGGGGTCAGCGACCAGCAACTGCACCCGCCAGCCGCCGCTCACCGGCTCGATGGAGCGCACCGGGTAGTACTCGCTGATCCAGTGCGCCTGGTCGGTGACGGTGAGCACCACCAACGCGGCCTCGGCCCGCACCTCGAGCCAGCCCGCATCGAAGGGCGGTGGCTCGCCATGGTCGGCAATGCCGCCGTCCGCCGGCCCGACCTCGGCGATGCGGTCCAGCCGGAAGGTGCGCCAGGCGTTGCGCTCGCGACTCCACGCCTCGAGGTACACATACCCGTCGCGGACGCTGAGCCGGTGCGGTTCGACGATCGGACGGGTGGTCTCGGCCCGGGTCAAGCCGTCATAGGTGAGCCGGACGGCCCGGGCCCCGGCGATCGCCTCGACCAACTGCTCGCGGATCGCGCTCTCGGAGGTGGCCACCGCGAACCCGACCCGCCGGCTCTCTTGCGCGCCCGCCACCGTGGCGAGCTTCGCCAGTGCGGAATCAACAGCCTGTCCGGCGGCGCCGCCGGTCACCTCGCGGACGGCCCGCAGCGCGACGATCAGGCTAGTCACCTCATCGATGGTGAACCGCATCGGACGGGACAGGTACTCGGCATTGCTCAGGCTGATCCGGCCCTGGGACTCGACCGCGTCCATGTCGATCTCGATCAGGTCGCCGGGCATACCGCCGGGCAGGCCGACGTACCAGAGCACCTCCAGGTCGGCGACCAGCCGGCGCGGTGTCACGCCGAAGGCGGCGGCCGTCTCGGCGAGGTCGGCGTCCGGGTGGGCCTGCAGGTACGGCACCAGGGCCAGCAGCCGCGACACCTGCTCGGCGGAGGTGCTCATCGGCCGGCCTCGGCGATGGCGGTCAGCCGGGCGACCACCTGACGGCGCAACTCGAGGGGCTCCCACACCAGCACCGCCGGCCCGTGGCCGCACACCTCGGCGACGAAATCGCGATCCTGCACGAACGGCACCCGCCAGGCCGTGAAGCCGGGCGGCAGGTGCGGCGGGTCGTCCACCCGCTGCCCACGGCGGCGCAGGTCGGGCGCGCGGTCGCCGCGGATGGCGAGCACGGCGTACGCGTCGGCCGGTGCCGGTTCGAGCGAGCGGGTCAGTTCGGCCAGATCGACGTCGGGCACCTCGTAGGCACCGGGCTTGCCGATGGCGTGGGGCGGGTCGTCGATGCGGGCCAGCTTGAACATGCGGGGGGCCTGCTTGGTGCGGTCGCGTCCGGCCAGGTACCACGAGCCGCGCCGATAGGTGAGAATCCAGGGCTCGACGTCGCGAGCCACGCCGCGGTACCCGAACGCGACCGCGGTGCGGCTGATGGTGGCCTGCCAGAGCGGTTCGAACGCGGGTTCCTTGGCGCCGATGCTGGGGCTCAGACCGGTCAGCCGGGACGCGTCGGGGTCGACGCCGGCCGCGCGAAGCTTGGCCAGCGCGCTGACCGTGTGTTCGGCCAGCGCGGCGGTGCCCCACACCTGGCTGGCCAGGCCGAGCGCGGTGGCTTCGGCGGCGGTGAAGTCGATCGGGGGCAACTCGAAATCCTGGCGGCGGATGCGGTAGCCGAGCTCGTCCGGAAAAAGGGAGGAGTTACTGCCGGTCTCGACCGGCACCCCCATCGCCCGCAGGTCGTCCTTGTCGCGCTCGAACGTGCGCTCGAAGGCCGCATCAGACAGGCCCGCATACCCCTCGACCACGTCACGGATGTGGTTCTTGTCGAGAAACCGCCGGGCCAGCAGCAGGCAGATCGCGAGGTTCATGATGCGCTCGGATTTGCGTGGCGCCATCGTTGCTCCTGCCTGCCGGCTGCCTTGAGGCTGAACGTATCACTGGGGCGGCCGTGATTCTGAAAGGTCGACACCAGTCGCACGCTGGGGTGGCGACACGCCGGTGAACTCTGTGACCCGTGCGGGTGATTTCAGAATCGTGGGTGGGCTTCGCCTCGCCGGGCCCCGGGTGTTGCGCAAGAATCGGCACATGGCCGGCCGGTTCGCACCCTCGCCCACCTCGGCGTTGCATCTGGGCAACCTGCGCACAGCCCTGGTGGCCTGGCTGGCCGCCCGCAGCACCGGCCGAAGCTTTCTGCTGCGCATCGAGGATCTCGACACCCAGCGGGTGGCGGCGGCGCCCTATGTGGCCGCGGGCCAACTGGCTGACCTGGCGGCCCTCGGGCTCGACTTCGACGGCGAAGTGGTGTGGCAGTCGCAGCGCGGTGCGCGCTACGCCGAGGCGGTGGCCGGCCTGCCGACCTATGAGTGCTTCTGCACGCGGCGCGAGATCGCCGAAGCGGCATCCGCACCGCATGGAGACGGGTATCGCCCC
>DAOSUG010000400.1:0-2950 GCA_035378545.1 Micropruina sp.
GAAGCGCATCTGGTGGCCGAAGATGCTGCGGGTGCCGGTGCCGGTGCGATCACCCTTCTCGACGCCGTGGTCGCGGACCAGCCGCAACAGGTCCAGGTACTGCTGCACTTCTCATTCCTCCCGCTCGGCCAACCAGGCCAGCATGGCGCGGACGGCCTTGCCGCGGTGACTGATCGCGTCCTTTTCGGACGGCGTCAGCTCGGCATTCGTTCGGGTTTGGCCGTCCGTCACGAAAATCGGATCGTACCCGAAGCCGTGCTCCCCCCGGGGGCTCGACACGAGGTGGCCCTCCATGGTGGCGCGCAGCACGTGCTCGGTGCCGTCGGGGTCGACGAAGGCGACGGCGGCCACGAACCGTCCGGTGCGCTGCGCCGGGTCGGTGTCGGAGAGTTGTGCGATCAGAAGCTCGAGGTTCTGCCGGTCGGACGCCCCCGTGCCGGCCCAGCGCGCCGAACGGACGCCGGGCATGTTGTTGAGCAGGTCGACTTCGATGCCGGAATCGTCGGCCAGCGCGGCCTGGCCGGTGGCGTCGCGGCAGTCGCGGGCCTTGAGCAGGGCGTTGCCCTCGAACGTGCGCTCGGTCTCAGCGGGTTCGGGGTAGGGCGGCAGGTCGTCCAGGCCGAGAATCTCGAGATCGGCGCCTTGTTCGGCGACCACCCGGCGCAGCTCGGCGAGCTTCTTGGCGTTGTGCGTTGCGAGAACGAGCTTCACCGGGCGAGCGCCTGCTGCTGAAGCGCTGTGAGTTGCGCCGTGCCGGCCACCCCGAGATCGAGCAGGCCGTCGAGCACCGCCCGGTCGAAGGGCTGCCCCTCCGCGGTGCCCTGCACCTCGACGAAGCGCGCGTCGCCGGTGGTGACCACGTTGAGATCGACCTCAGCGGCCGAATCCTCCACGTAGGCCAGGTCGAGCAGCGGGGTGCCCTCGACGACGCCGACCGAGACGGCGGCCACCGAGCCGGTCAGCGGCTCGCCGGCCAACGCGTCACGACCGCGCAGCCATTCGACGGCATCGGCCAGGGCCACGTAGGCACCGGTGATCGCGGCGGTGCGGGTACCTCCGTCGGCCTGCAGAACGTCGCAGTCGAGCACGATCGTGTTCTCGCCCAGGGCCCGGTAGTCGATCACCGCGCGCAAGGAGCGTCCGATCAACCGGGAGATCTCGTGGGTGCGTCCGCCGATCCGGCCCTTCACCGACTCGCGGTCGCTACGGCTGTGCGTGGCCCGCGGCAGCATCGCGTACTCGCTGGTCACCCACCCCAGCCCCGAGCCCTTGCGCCACCGCGGGACGCCCTGGGTGACGCTGGCGGCGATCAGCACGCGGGTGCGTCCGAACTCGACGAGCACGGAGCCCTCGGCGTGGTCGAGCCAGTTACGGGTGATGGTGACGGGACGAAGCTGGTCGGCGGCCCGGCCGTCGACGCGGGTGTAGGTCATGGGTCCATCCCACGACCTCCTCCCCCGGGCTGTCAAAACCCGGCCCTCACCTGGCCCACCGGTGTCGCGAAGCTCACGATGTGCCACTCTTTTCAGCATGAGTCGTCAGGACGAGGCTGCGGCCGCCGGTCGATCGAAACGCCCGTCGTTGGCCCTGGTCGGCTCGGTGGCCTTCACGATCGGTGCCACCGTGATGATCCTGCTGCACGAGGCCAGTCATGCCGTCGCCGGACTGGTACTGGGCCACCACCCCCTGCAGCTTCCGTTCGCCGTCGACTACCGGCCGACGCTCGGCCCAGCAGCCGAGGGCGTCACGGCCATCACCGGTCCGCTGTTCAGCCTGGTCAGCGGCATGATCGGGGTGGTCATCGACCGCACCGTGCGCCCATTGCGGTCGAGGCCGTTCGCCAGATTGGTGTGGCTGTGGCTGGTGTTCACCAGCCTGCAGGAGGGCTTCGGCTACTTCACCATCGCGGCCCTCGGCGACGTCGGCGACACGGCGGTCGCGTTTCACGCCTGGGGTGCGCCCGACTGGGCGTTCGTCGCTGCTGCCGTGTTCGGCGTGGGCGGCCAGGTGCTGGCCGCGTGGCTGTTCAGCGAGCCGCTGCGCAGAATGTGCCGATCGGTCGACGACCGCCGCGACCTCACCGTATGGGCCTGGCTGCTCGGCACCGGGGCGATGCTGGCCCTGATGACTCTGTACGTGCTCGCCGCCCCCGCGTTCCGACTCGATGCGAAGGTCACCGTGCTGGCCGGCGCGGTGTCCCTCGGGGTGTTCGCGCCGATGTCGATGATGTTCGGCCCACGGCGCAACACGGCCGCCGACCGGCTACCGCCCGCTCGTCCACCACTGGCCGGCTGGATCGCGCTGGCGTCGCTGGTGACCTTCAACCTTTCGTTGCTGCTGGGTTGGCTCTGGCCCTGATCGTGGGCTCGACGCGCACCGGAAAGTTCACCGAGTTCGCGATGAAGCACCACTCGTGCGCGTCGTGATGGGCGCTGGTGGCCGCCTCGATCATTGAAGCGTCGGCCACCACCACCTGCGGACGCAGCAGCACGTCGCGGAAAGCGCCGCCGTTGCCCCGCTGCACCAGGGTGCCCGACGCCTCGTCGCGGTAGTGCGTGACCACCACGCCGTGCACCACGCAGGCGTGCAGGTAGGACAGCAGGTGGCACTGCGACAACGCCGCCACCAGCAGAT
Source organism: Micropruina sp. (assembly GCA_035378545.1). Lineage (GTDB taxonomy): Bacteria > Actinomycetota > Actinomycetes > Propionibacteriales > Propionibacteriaceae > Micropruina. The sequence continues at coordinate 2,635 of DAOSUG010000400.1, forward strand.
CCTCCGGATTCCACCGCTGCGGATCGCCCCGGAACGGCTTGTCGGCCGAGCCAATCACCACCGGCTTGCCGCTCACCTCGACGCTCACCGACCGCTCGTAGTCGCGATACCCGGACGTTCCCGTGCCCCGGTTGCCCGTCCAGGTGGTGGTCAGCCGGTAATGGTGTTCGTCGCTCATGCCGCACAGCGTCGCACACCGGGCAGACAGTAGGCTCAGGCTTCGTGAGCGACACCGGGGGCCCGATCGGCATCTTCGATTCGGGGTTCGGGGGGCTGACCGTCGCCCGCTCGGTGGTCGACCTGATGCCTTATGAGG
>DAOSUG010000401.1:0-2949 GCA_035378545.1 Micropruina sp.
GACAGCGAGTTCACGGCTAGCCCGATCACGGCGTAGATGATGGCGATCGTGCGCCAGCCCTCGGCGCCGCCACCGAACTGTTGCACACCTGCGACGGTGAAGGTCTGGATGAGCATGCTCGTCCCGAAGGCGAACACGAAGCGGATCGAGCCCATCTGCACACGCTCGGCACCATTCTTGGTGATGAGCGCCGTCAACGCCGAGAAGGCGATGTTGTTGGCCGTGAAGAAGACCGCGTTCAGCAGCGTGTAGGCGATGAAGAACCAGGCGTATTGCGCGGTCTGGCCGACGTTGGTCGGGATCGCGAAGGTGGCGATGAGCGTGGCGGCGCAACCGAAGTACGCCCAGAACATCCACGGACGTGCCTTGCCCATCTTCGTGTGCGTGCGGTCGATGAGGTTTCCGAAGAAGAGGTCACTGACCCCGTCGAAAAGCCGGGAGGCCATGATCAATGTGCCGATGATGCCTGGGTTCAAGCCCACGGCATCGGTGAGGTAGATCATGACGAACGCGGACAGGAACGCATACACGACGTTCCCGCCGACATCGCCCGATCCATAACCGATCTTGTTGTACCACTTGAGGTACGTCTTCTCTTGGGTGGCTGGCACGTCGTTGTGACCCTTCACTAGTTCACTGCTCGATGGTGGGAATCAGGGTGATGTCGAACCGGAACGTCTCGGCATCCACGCGGTACTTTTCGAGGAGTTCAGGACCGCAGCTGTTGGACCCGATCCCGGCGTTGGCGTGGTCCAGGCACAAAACGGTGCTGCCCGCCGGTACGAGTTCATAGCTGTGGGCACGTCTCGCCAGCTCTTCCTGCGTGTAAGGGGAGGCGTTGAAGGAGAAGGTCTCGCTCCCCACGGCGGTGAGGGACAGACCGCCTCCGGCCACGATGACGTAGTCACAGTCCGCGTGGCTGCCGTTCTCCTGCGGACGCAGGTAGTCCTCGTGCAGGCGGAAGACGTCGGAGCCAAAGAGGCCGTGATGGGAAGCTCGGCGTTTGTCGACGTAGCTCTCGAACGGACCCAAGCCGCAATAGGTAACCTGCGACATCTCCTTAGGCAGGAACAGCCTGATCCCGAAGCGGGGCAGCGACGGAAAGGCAGGGTCACGCCTCACTGAGAGGGACGCCTGCACCGCACCGGAGGTGTTCACGTGCCAGGCGGCCTCCACCTTCAGGATCGGCTGGATCGTGGGCGCCACGACCGCGAGGGGGAAGGTGAGCGTCACCGCATCCGCGCCTGGCTCGACGCTTGCGGAGTAGGCGCGTGCCGAGGCGGCGTCGTAGTGGGCGCGTCTCCACTCGGCTTTGATGTACATGTCGTTGTCCGTCGGTGCCCGCCAGATATTGATCTGCGCGGGAGCATCGAGCAGATCCCGACCGCCGAGGGTCATGGTCTGGGGCAGCCCTGTGCGCGTGTCGAAGGCGTACCGGAACGCCTCGGACTCGACGGTGATGGAGGAGGCGTCCTCGGTGACGCGCAACCGGCCCGAGCCCGGCTCGGTGCCCTCCAGGAGAGCGACCGCCCTCTGGTTGCGTCCATCGGCGGTGGTCAGTTCGAGTTCGTCGAAGCCGAGCTCATGCCCCTCCGTGAGGAATGGCACCTCGCCCTTCAGATGAGACGTCACGAGCAGGTGGCAGGTGCCCGCCTCGGGCACGGTCGGCGTGAGCGTCACGGTTGTCTCGGACCGCGGCGGCACGCTCTCGTCGAGATCGACGCGCACAGTCTTGACCACCTCGCCGTCGCAAACGACTCCGCAGGTCAGGTAGATGTGATCGCGCAGATCGGTGAAGTCCATGTCGTTGCGCAGGGTGAGCCGGCCGGTGTGCTGGTCGAACCCGAGGACGCGGACAGGCCGGTGGACGTTCTTGAGCTCCAACAGACCCGTGTGGGGCGTGCGATCGGGGTAGACGAGACCATCCATGCAGAAGTTGCCGTCGTGGATGTCTTCGCCGTGGTCACCGCCATAGAAATAGATGTCCTTGCCGTTGTCGGCCTTGCCCTTGTAGACGGCGTGGTCGCACCATTCCCACACGAAGCCGCCGCACATGCGCTCGTCGGCCCGGATGATCTCCCAGTAGTTTTCGAGGTCACCGGGGCCGTTGCCCATGGCGTGGCTGTATTCCACGAGGATGAACGGCTTGTCCGGGTCGGAATCGAGGTACTCGTGAATCTCGTGCAGCGCGGGGTACATCCGGCTGTAGAGGTCGATGTTCGAGTAGTCGTACTTCCGCTTGCTGTTACGGTAGAAGGCGCTCTCGTAGTGCGTAAGGCGGGTGGGGTCGAACTCGGCCATCCACGCGAGCGCGGCTTCGAAAGTGCACCCGTATGCGCCCTCGTTGCCCGCCGACCACATGACGATGCTCGGGCGGTTCTTCTCACGGATGACGCAAAGTCGGGTGCGGTCGAGGGTCGCCTCGATCCACTCGGGGTTGTCCGCGATCGGCTCGTTCCAGTGTTCGACCTGATTCGCGAAGGAGGGGTCCTCCAGGAACTGAAACTGGGTGCCGTGGCTCTCGTTGTCGGCCTCGCCCATGACGAAGAATCCATATTCGTCGCACAGCTGGTAAAAGCGCGGCGCGTTTGGATAGTGAGCGCTGCGCACCGCGTTGATGTTGTGCTGCTTCATCAACCGCAGGTCGGTTTTCATGTGATCGAGGTCGATGGCCGGGCCGGTGACCGGGTCGGAGTCGTGGCGGTTGACGCCGCGCAGCTTGATCGGCTGCCCATTGACGTGGACGACGGCATTCACGACCGTGATCTCACGGATGCCGACGCGGTCGGTGACGACCTCCTGCGGTGAGGTGAGGGTGAGGGTATAGAGGTAAGGATTCTCGGCGGTCCACAGCTGCGGGTCCTCAACGCGCAGCTGGACCCGGTGGGTGTACGTGTCGTCGCCGGAGAACTCCTGCAACTCACCGCTTGCGACGCGCGTCCCATCGGC
>DAOSUG010000402.1:0-2948 GCA_035378545.1 Micropruina sp.
GAGATGAGCATGGAAGGTCGCATGACGATCTGCAACATGTCGATCGAGTGGGGTGCGAAGGCCGGCATGGTTGCCCCCGACGACACCACCTTCGCTTACCTCAAGGGTCGTCCCCACGCACCCGAGGGCGAGGATTGGGACGCCGCAGTGGCCTACTGGCGCACCCTGTACACCGACGACGACGCCGTCTTCGACGTCGAGGTCGACATCGACGCCGACCAGCTCACCCCGTTCGTCACCTGGGGCACCAACCCCGGCCAGGGTGTGCCGTTGGGTGGCGCGGTGCCCTCACCGGACGATTTCACCGACCCGGTCGAGAAGTCGTCCGCCCAGCGCGCACTCGAATACATGGCGCTCGAGGCCGGCACCCCGATGCGCGACATCCGCGTCGACACCGTCTTCCTGGGCTCGTGCACCAACGGACGCATCGAGGACCTGCGGCTCGCGGCGTCCATCATCAAGGGACGCCGGGTGGCCGACGGCGTCCGCATGCTGGTGGTGCCGGGCTCGGCCCGGGTCCGGCTGCAGGCCATGGACGAGGGCCTCGACCAGATCTTCAAGGACGCCGGCGCCGAGTGGCGTGAGGCGGGTTGTTCGATGTGCCTGGGCATGAACCCCGATCAACTGGCACCGGGGGAGCGCTCGGCGTCCACCTCGAACCGCAACTTCGAAGGCCGCCAGGGCAAGGGCGGACGCACCCACCTGGTGTCGCCGCCGGTGGCCGCCGCGACCGCCGTCCGAGGCACTTTGTCGTCACCGGCCGACCTGCCCGCACCAGTCAACGCCTGAGGAGCACGCGATGGACAAGTTCGAAACCCACACCGGCGTCGTGGTGCCGCTGCGCCGTAGCAATGTCGACACCGACCAGATCATTCCCGCCGTGTACCTCAAGCGGGTCACCCGCACCGGGTTCGAGGACGGGCTGTTCGCAGCCTGGCGCAACGACCCCGAGTTCGTGCTGAACAATCCGGCGTATGCGGCCGGCACGATCCTGGTGCCCGGGCCCGACTTCGGCACCGGATCCTCGCGCGAGCACGCCGTATGGGCACTGCAGAACTACGGCTTCAAGGTCGTGATCGGCTCACGGTTCGGCGACATCTTCCGCTCGAACTCGGGCAAGGCCGGGCTGTTGATCGCCGCCGTGCCGCAAGAGACCGTCGAGGCGCTGTGGCAGTACACGGAGGCGAATCCGGGCGCCGAACTGACCGTGAGCCTGGCTGACCGGACGATCACCGCCGGCGACGCCGTCTACGACTTCACCATCGACGACTACACCCGGCACCGCCTGCTCGAGGGTCTGGACGACATCGGCCTGACCCTGCAGCAGGAGCACCTGATCACCGCCTACGAGGCGCGCCGTCCGTCCTGGCTGCCGAAGACCCTTCCGGTGCGCACCGCGAGCTGAATGGGACTGCCCCGCCGAGGGTGAGTCTCCACATTCTCGTGGCAACGTAGCCTGACTAACCTTCGGTTGTTACAGAAGGCCCGGTCGGAGGCACTTTTGTTGCAGTTCGGACACGGCCAGCCCTCCGCGTCGCGTCGCGGCGAAGGCGCCAGTAGCCTGATTCGATCCCACCCTGGAGGAGTTCGATGTCCCGCGCCGAATTGTCGCTGTCGACGGTGAACCGTGCGCCCGTGGAGCCGCTGTTCCGCGTGTTGGCGCACACTGTTGCGCCGATCCTTCGCCTGTTCACGAAACAGGACTGGCGCGGGGGTGACAAGCTCCCGCGAACCGGTTCGGTGATTGTGGTCGCGAACCACATCTCGAACTTCGACCCGGTCGCGCTCGGTCATTTCCTGATCTGGCACGGGCGCTGGCCCCGCACCCTGGCCAAGAGCGAGCTGTGGCAGGTGCCGGTGATCGGGTGGCTGGCGGCGTCGCTGGGTCAGATCCCGGTCGAGCGACGCACCGTCCGTGCCCGTGAGTCGCTGGCCGCCGCCGCGGCGGCCCTGAGCCGTGGGGAATGCGTGGTGATCTACCCGGAGGGCACGATCACGGCCGACCCTGACACATGGCCGATGACCGGACGTGCCGGCACGGCACGGTTGGCACTCGAGACCGGCGCTCCGGTGATCCCGATCGGCCAGTGGGGTGCCCATCAGGTGATGCCGGGCAAGAAGGTGGTGTTTCCCCGCCTGCTACCCCGGCGCACCATGCAGATCCTGGTGGGAGATCCGGTTCCATTGGACGACCTGCGCGAGGCGCACGACTCGCCGACGGCCGCCGCCGAGGCGAGCGTGCGCATCATGGACGCGATCACCGCGCTGGTCGGCCAGTTGCGCGAACAGACTCCACCGAGCGGACGATACGACCTACGGTCCGGACGGCGGCTGCCGCGCGATTGGGCCAGCGAAGCGTCGCAGTGAGCGGACGCCGGGCCCGGGTGAGGCGGGCAGCCGGACGCCGATCAGGTCGTACGCAGTCGGGAGAGCTCAGGTGGTGCGCCGGGATGACGGCAGCCCCCTCACTGCTCGTTGTTGGCCTCCGCCGCACGGTCGCCGAGGGTGGTCAGCGCGTTCACCAGTTCCGAGTTCAGATCCGCGCGCGCAGCGGCGCCGGGAACCGTCTCGGAGTCGCCGGTTGCCCCCGGCAGCAGCTGCGCAACCAGCTTCATCAGCCTGGTGGTGGTGGCCGGTGCCAGGCCGCGGAACCGGATCGCCAACCAGCTCAGCGGTGTGGTGCTGACGAACGGCTTGCCGGCCAACACGCCGTCCACCATCGTTCGGGCCGCCCGACGGGCGTCCATGGAAACCAGCGGCAGCGAGGCGGCGGTGGCGAACCAGGCGTACTCGCGCGCGGCGTCGCCGAAAAACTGCGCCTGCAGATGCGACCCCGTCCGCATCAATCCGGGGACAAGCGTGGTGGCGGTCACCCCGGTGCCCACCAGTTCGGCCGAGAGGCCGTCGGAGAACCCGACCGCACCGAACTTGGCCGTCGAATAGGGCAG
>DAOSUG010000403.1:0-2935 GCA_035378545.1 Micropruina sp.
GACGTGCTCGACAACTACGCGTTCGTGCGCACCTCGGGCTATCTGCCGGGCAACAACGACGCCTACGTGTCGCTGTCCATGGTGCGCAAGTTCGGCCTGCGCAAGGGCGACATCGTCACCGGCGCCATCCGGCAGCCGCGCGAGGGTGAGCGCAAAGAGAAGTTCAACCCCATGGTGCGCATCGACACCATCAACGCCGACGCGCCCGAGAAGGCCCGTGACCGAGCCGAGTTCGGCAAGCTGACCCCGCTGTACCCCGACGAGCGGCTCAAGCTCGAAACCTCGGCGGTCGGCATGATCGGGCGCATCATCGACCTGGTCAGCCCGGTCGGCAAGGGCCAGCGCGGCCTGATCGTCTCGCCGCCCAAGGCCGGCAAGACGCTGATCATGCAGGCGATCGCCAACGCCATCACCACCAACAACCCCGAAGTGCACCTGATGGTGGTGCTGGTCGACGAGCGTCCCGAAGAGGTCACCGACTTTCAGCGCAGCGTGAAGGGCGAGGTGATCGCCTCCACGTTCGACCGTCCGGCCGACGATCACACCACGATCGCCGAACTGGCCATCGAGCGGGCCAAGCGCCTGGTCGAACTGGGTCGTGACGTGGTGATCCTGCTCGACGGCATCACCCGGCTCGGCCGTGCGTACAACCTGGCCGCCCCGGCGTCCGGACGCATCCTGTCCGGCGGTGTCGACTCCGCGGCGCTGTACCCGCCGAAGAAGTTCTTCGGCGCGGCCCGCAACATCGAGGACGGCGGCTCGCTGACCATTCTCGCCACGGCCCTGATCGAGACCGGCTCGAAGATGGATGAGGTGATCTTCGAAGAGTTCAAGGGCACCGGCAACATGGAGTTGCGGCTGCGCCGTGACCTCGCCGACAAGCGCATCTTCCCGGCCATCGACGTGGATGCCTCCGGCACCCGCCGCGAAGAGATGCTGTTCACCCGCGAGGAGCTTCAGATCATCTGGAAGCTGCGCCGGGTGCTGTCGAGCCTCGAACCGCAGGCCGCACTGGAGACGTTGCTGTCGCGTATGCGCAAGACCGAGAGCAACCGTGAGTTCCTGATTCAGGTCACCCGCACCACGCCGTCGCAGAACTGACGACCCGCCCAGCGCCCCCCTAAGTATCTCTGGCCTGCGAAGCTTCGCGGGCCCTGGAAAGTTAGGGGGGCGTTCGGCGTGGGGCCGCGGGCGTATGCTGAACGGCTCGCCCACGACTTCGGAGGTTTCGCCGTGCCCGCGTCCGATCCGCTGCTCGAGGCCCGCGCGCATCTGGACGGGGCGCGCACGGCGTTGCGCGGCATGCGCGAGCACACGGCGTCCCTGGAGGCACTGGCCGGGGACCGGCTGAGCGGTGAGTACCTGAAACAGGCGCTCTATCGGCGCATGATGTCGCTGCGCGACGACCCGGCCACGCCCCTGTTCTTCGGACGCATCGACTACCGCACCACGGTCGGCGCCGACGAGAACGAGAACTGCTGGATCGGACGCCTGCACGTCACCCGCGAGTTCGGCAGCGAGCCGATGGTGTACGACTGGCGGGCGCGAGTGTCCCTGCCGTTCTACCGGGCCAGCCGCACCGAACCGATGGGTGTCGATCTTCGTCGCCGCTTCGGCTTTCAGCAGGGTGCCGTCACCGCGTTCGAGGACGAGAGGCTGGCCGGCGACACCTCCGCAACTGACGACGACGCCTTCGGCCGCTCACACATTCTCGAGGCCGAGATCGAACGCCCCCGCACCGGGCCGATGCGCGACATCGTGGCCACGATCCAGCCCGAGCAGGACCTGATCGTGCGTGCGCCGCTGGCCGAGTCGGTCGTCGTGCAGGGCGCACCGGGCACCGGCAAGACGGCGGTCGGACTGCACCGCGCCGCCTACCTGCTGTACGCCTACCGCGACCAACTCAGCCGCAGCGGCGTCATGGTGGTCGGACCGAACGCGTCCTTTCTGTCCTATATCGGCGACGTGCTGCCGGCGCTGGGCGAGATCGATGCCGCGCAGGAGACGTTGGAGTCCGTCGTCACCCGCAGCGCCGGACGTCCGGTGGCCGGCACCGACCCCGCCGACGCCGCCGTGCTCAAGGGCGACGCCCGGCTGGCCGAGGTACTGCGTCGTGCGGTGTGGCACTCGATCGTGGACCCGACCGACACCCTGGTGGTGCCGCGCGGCTCGGCGCAGTGGCGCATTCCGGCGCATCGCTGCCAGGCGGTGATCGACGAGCTACGCGGGCGGGGGGTGCGTTACGCGGCCGGACGCGAGATGCTCGCCCATCGGCTCGCCCACCAGGTGTTGCTGCGCATGGAGGCATCGGGGGAGACGCCCGATGATCGGGTGCAGACCGCGGTCGCGCGGTCGCGTCCGGTGAAGGCGTACGTGGACGCGCACTGGCCGGCACTGGACGCCGCCAAGGTCGTCTTCCGACTATTGAGCGACGCGGGCTTCCGGGCCCAGCACGCCGGCGGTTTGCTGAGCGACGCCGAACAGTCGCTGCTCGATCTGACCCACGGGCTGACCGGCCGGCACCGCGCGCCCCGTTCGGTCGCGGCCTGGAAGCCGAGCCTGGCCGACCTGGTGCTGATCGACGAGGTGGCCGACCTGCTCAACCGCACACCGAGTCTTGGCCACGTGATCGTCGACGAGGCGCAGGACCTCTCCGCGATGGGGCTGCGCGCGATCGGACGACGGGCCAGCACCGGCTCGGTGACCGTGCTCGGCGACCTGGCCCAGGCCACCACGCCCTATGCGACCACCAGTTGGTCCGACTCGCTGACCCATCTCGGCCAGCGGACCAGCACGGTCACCGAGTTGGTCGCCGGGTTTCGGGTGCCGCGCTCGGTGATCGAGTACGCGGCCCGGCTGTTGCCCAGCATCGCGCCGTCGTTGACCCCGCCGCATTCGGTGCGACGGTCGGCGGGCGACTTCCGGATTGGGATCG
>DAOSUG010000404.1:0-2928 GCA_035378545.1 Micropruina sp.
TGCCGCGGGCGATCACCATCCTGCGGGAGGCGGGGAGCATCCTGCTGGAGTCCACTCCTCCGGGGTTGAACCTCGAAGAGGTCCGTCGTCACATCCTGGAGGTGCCGCACGTGGTGGGGGTGCACGACCTGCACGCTTCCACCATCGCCACCGGTCTGCCGGTCCTCACCGCCCACGTTGTGGTCGAGGAGGCCTGCTTCGCCGACGGCCACGCCGCCCAGATGCTGACTGATCTCCAAGCGTGTGTGGCCGACCACTTCGACGTGAGCGTCGAGCACTCCACCTTCCAACTCGAATCACCCGACCACGCGCAACGCGAACACACCACACACACCTAGCTCCCCCAACCCGCAGGCCAGGGGTACACAGCTCTTGGCGACACTCCGAGCTGGGAAACTTGCACCATGGACACACTCAGATCAGTCGCCTTGTTCATCGCGGCAGCCATCGCCGAGATCGGCGGAGCCTGGCTCGTCTGGCAAGGAGTACGCGAACACCGCGGCTGGATCTGGATCGGTGCCGGCGTTATCGCCCTCGGCCTGTACGGCTTCGTCGCCACCCTGCAACCCGACCCCAACTTCGGTCGCATCCTCGCCGCCTACGGCGGCGTCTTCGTCGCCGGCTCCCTCGCCTGGGGCATGATCTTCGACGGCTTCCGTCCCGACCGCTACGACATCGCCGGCGCCCTCATGTGCCTGATCGGCGTCGCCGTCATCATGTACTCCCCACGCGCCGCCTGACCCCAGTCCCACGCGCATCTTCTGAGACGGCGATGACCAGACCGGCAGTGTGGTGGCCGTTTCCAGCGTCAAGGATCTGGCTCGGTGACCGGAACTGCTCGCCGTGGCGCCCCCTGTGCCGGGCCAAGTCAGAGGATCGAGCTGAGGTCTGACCCGACGGTGGGATAGGCAGCAGTCATTGACTTCAGTTGACTGGTGGTCAGGTTGAGCTTCATGGCGAGGGCGATGAGATTGACGACCTCGCCGTACTCGGGGCCGAGAAGGTGCGCTCCGACAATCCGGTCGCTGGATCGGTCGACAAGGATCTTGGTGGCTGCGGTGGTCTCACCGATCCGGTAGTTGGAGTACCAGCCACTGGTGTCGCTGTAGCGGACGTCGATGTCGATGCCTTGATCGCGGGCTTCTTGTTCGAGCATCCCGACCCGAGCCAGTTCGGGGATCGTGAAGACCGCCGTGGGGACACCGCTGTAGTCGGGGACGGTCGTCGAGGCCTTGAGCATGTTGGACGCGGCGACCTTGCCCTCGAACACCGCGACTGGGGTCAGCGGCATCCCCGGGGTGTTGGCGGCGTCGCCGGCGGCGTAGACGGCTGCGTTGCTGGTGCTCTGCAGGTGCGGAGCGACCCGCACTCCACTTACGTCCCACTCGACCGCGGCGGCGTCCAGGTTGAGGCCGGCCAGCTCCGGGACTCGGCCGGCTCCGTGCACGACGAGGTCGAACCCCACCGTCTCGGATTGACCGGATCGCTCCACACTGACCTGAAACCCTCTCCGGGATTTCTCGATCGCGGTGATCGTGGTGGAGCGCCACAACTCGATCCCAACCTCACCGCCGCGGCTGATCAGGAGTTCGACGAGGTCGGGGTCGAACGCCTTGAGCGGCCTTGGCCCGCGGTCGAGGATGACCGGGGTGCTGCCCGCGCGTGCCGCGATGTGGGCGAACTCGAAGGAGATGAAACCGCCACCGACGAACAGGATCCGTCGCGGCAATTCGGGGAGCTCCATGAAGTCGGTGCTGTCGACCAGGTGTTCGTGACCGTGGAATTCCAGTGGCCGGGGGCGAGCGCCGGCGGCGATCAGGAAGTGTGCGGCGTGGTAGGAGATGCCCTCGATCGCCATGGTGTTCGGTCCAGTGAACCGCGCCTGGCCGTGCAGCGCGTCCACTCCGTTGCCGGAGAGTCCGTCCTCCATCCTTCTCGGGACCGGGTCGGTGAAGCCGTGCTTGTGCTGGATCAAGTCGGCCCAGTTGATCGACAGGCCGGCAGCGTCGATCCCTTTGCCCCGCATCAGTCGGGCGCTGTCGATGATCTCGGCACCGCGACGCAGGATCTTCTTCGGGTCGCACCCACGCAGTGCGCAGGTGCCGCCGTACGGAAGCGCGTCGACGATCGCGACGCGCCAGCCCGCGGCAGCACACTTGTTCGCCGCAGTCACACCAGCCATGCCCGCGCCGATCACGATCAGGTCATAGCCTGGCGTCATCACGCCTCCTCGCGCGACAGACCGAGCGCTCCCCGGAGTTGCTCCAGTGAGGGCACCCCCGCCATCCCGTCAGGGGTCCGGTAGATCCGGCAGGACAATCCCACGCTCGAGCCTGGCCCAGCGAAGACATCCACACCGTCGACCAGGATGCTCGGCGAGCCGAGGAACCGCAGTCGTTCTGCGTCTTCCAGCGTTTCGACGCGGCGATGGCTTACTACGACCCCCGGTGACTCGGCAGCGATCGCGTCAAGTCGTCGGGCGGCGATCTTCCAGTTCGGGCAGTCGTCGAAGTACAACAGTGAGACGTCCATGTCCACGACGGTAAACCTTGTACCGTGGTAGAAGGTCAAGTAGGGGGCGGAAGAGATGTTGATCGGTGAGCTTGCCCTGGCAACTGGGATGAGCAGGCAAACCATTCGGTTCTATGAACGCAAGGGCCTCCTGCCCGAGGCGTCCCGGGGCCACAACGGCTACCGCGTCTACGACGATTCGACGCTCGCCCGGTTGCGCTTCGTCAATCTGGCGCAAGCAGCAGGCATGACACTGTCCGAGATCCACCGCATCATCGAGCTTCGCGAGGACGGGATTGTCCCCTGTGCGCACGTGGTCACGCTCATCGACAACAAGCTGGTCGAAGTCCGGGCACGCATCAGACACCTTGCCGCCCTGCAAGCAGAACTCGAAGGACTACTCCAACACAGCCGCCT
>DAOSUG010000405.1:0-2921 GCA_035378545.1 Micropruina sp.
CGGGCCTGGTTGTAGTTCTCGTTGGGTACCGCGGTGAAGTTGATCTTCACGTCGGGGTACTTCTTGGCGAAAGCCTCGTTGACGGCCTTGAACCCGGCGTCAGAGCCGGAGGCGCTGGAGACCAGAATGTTGAGTTCGCCGGTGATCTTGGCGGCATCGGTCGGCACGGCCGCCGAGTTGGCCGGTGCACTGCCGGAACAACCGGCCAGTGCGAGCGAAGCCCCTAGTGCAAGGCAGGTCAGGGCGGTGGCAAGTGGTGCGCGGCGACCGCGCGACGTCATCGTCGACATGGGGTCCCTCCGGGTATCCGAAACGTTTCGGTGATTGAAGATAACACCGCGTCGGCAAGATGGCGAGACCCCGGTGTTGAAATCTCGCACCGGCCCCCCGCCCCGAACGCTCGCCTAACCATCGTGCGCCTGCGAAGCTTCGCGGGCGCACGATGGTTAGGGGAGCGCTCGGCGTAGGGCCGGGGCGCGTCGGCGTGGGGCCGGGGGTCGGGGTGGCGCGGTGGATGCCCGCAGCAGCAGCTGCGCGGGGGGTATCTCGTGGTGCAGGACCTCCCCGGTGCCGATCAGATGCAGCAGCAGCCTGGCGGCCTCGGCGCCCAAGTCGTGGGGGCTTGTCTGCACCGTGGTCAGCGGTGGGCTGGTGAACCCCGACAACTGAATGCCGTCGAAGCCCGTCACCGAGATCTGCGCCGGTACGACGAACCCCAGGGTGCCGGCCCGCGAGATGAACCCGATCGCCGCCAGGTCGTTCGCACAGACCACCGCCGTCGGCGGGTCGTCCGTGGCGAGCAGCAGATCAGCGGCCCGGGCACCCCCCTCGGACGTGAAATCGCCCGCCACCAGCGGGCCGGGATCCACCCCCGCGGCGGCCAGAGTGGCGCGCCACACCGCCTCGCGCTCGGCGGAATGCACGAAGCCCGGCGGCCCGCCCACATGGGCGATGCGGGTGTGGCCCAGTTCGAGCAGATGTTGCAGCAGGGCGACCAGGCCGGGCTGATGCTGCTGGGCGACGGTCGACACCCCGGGATGGCTCGCACAGTTGATCGCCACCGCCGGCAGCCCGACCCGGTCGATCACCTCGAAGCGCGGATCGTCCGACTGCACGTCGGTCAGGAAGATGCCGTCGACCACCTCGCTGTGCGCCCACTGCGGCACCCGGCGCAGCACCCGCTCGCGCGAGGACGCCAGCTGCAGCAGCAGGGCGTAGCCGGCGTCGTCCAGGACGGTCTCGACACCGCCGATGAAGCCGGCGAAGAAGGGGTCCGCTTCGAGCACCGAGGCCGGACGTTGCACCAGCAGTCCCACCGCCCACGCGCGCTGGGCGACCAGGCTGCGTCCACGCATGGACGGCACCCAGCCCAGCCGTTCGGCGATGCCCGCGATGCGTTCGCGCGTGGGTTCGCTCACGCCGGTGCGTCCGTTGAGGGCCGCCGAGACGGTGCTGATGGCCACCCCCGCCTCGCGGGCCACGTCGGTGATGCTCACCCGCACCTCGCCACGCGGCGCGGGACGCCGGGTCGGGGTCGGGCCGCTCATCCGGGTGGGCATGGGCAGATACTGCCACCGCAACGCCGTGGTGCCCAGCGCGGTGTCGGCCCGACCTGACTGTCGGTGCCGCCCCGTAGGGTGCAGGGCATGGCTCTTTCAGCATTGGTTCTGCCCCACACCGATTGGCTCGGCTGGCTCGGCCATCGCGGCGACGGGCAGTTGGCCACCGCGCGCGAACGCGTCGCCGCCGCGGTGGCCCTGCCGCCCGGCGACCCCGAGATACTCCAACTCTTCAACCAGGCAAGCATCGCGCTGCGTAACGCCGGCAGCGTGGCGGGCCTGCTGTCGTCGGTGCATCCTGACGCTGCGGTGATCGAGCGCGCCGAGGCCCTCGAGATCGAGGTGCAACGGTTCAGCACCGACCTGTACCTCGACCCGGCCATCTACGCGGCGATCAGCTCGGTGGCGGCCGACGGGCTCGACGCGGACGCCCGCCGGCTTCAGGCCAAGGTTGCGCAGTCGTTCCGGCGCTCCGGGGTCGATCGTGACGAGTCCGTGCGGCAGCGCGTGCGCGAGCTGGAGGCCACGCTGACCGAGTTGGGCCAGACCTTCAGCCGCAACATTCGCGACGGACGGTCCGAGACCCGGGTGCCCGCAACGGCGCTCGACGGCCTGCCCGACGACTTCGCGCAGTCGCATCCAGCCGACCCAGACGGGCTGGTCACGATCACCACCGAGTACCCCGACGTGATGCCCTTTCTGGCCTTCGCCACCGACGCCGCGGCCCGCCGTGCGGTGGCGCACACGTTCTTCAACATCGCCTGGCCAGGCAACGACGCGGTGCTCGCCGACCTGCTGCGGGTGCGCCACGAACTGGCCACCCTGTTGGGTTACGCCACCTGGGCCGACTACGACGCCGAGGTCAAGATGATCGGCCAGGGGGCCGCCATCGCCGAGTTCATCGACACCGTCGCGTCCGACGCGCAGGCCTCGGGTGAGCGTGAGTTGGGCGTGCTGCGGGCGCGGGCCGAACGCGACGGCGAGAGCGTCATCGATGTCTCGAACTGGCGCTACTACCACGAGCTGATCAAGCGCGAGCAGTACGGGGTCGACGCCACCCAGGTGCGCCGATACTTCGACTTCGGCAAGGTGCACGACGGACTGCTCGACATCACCGCGCGCCTGTTCGGGCTGCGGTTCACGCCGGTCGATGCCCAGCAGGCGCGAACCTGGCACCCCGACGTGACCAGCTACGACGTGGCTTACGCCGAGGGCGGTGACCCGATCGGACGCATTCACCTCGACCTGCACCCACGCGAGCGCAAGTACAACCACGCGGCCCAGTTCGAGTTGGTCGCCGGCGTGCGCGAGGTGCAGTTGCCCGAGGGTGTGCTGGTCTGCAACTTTCCCCGCGGTCTGATG
>DAOSUG010000406.1:0-2913 GCA_035378545.1 Micropruina sp.
CACAGAGTGACGAACAGCGGGGTGGACGGGCGACGACGGGTAGGCACCGGGTGATTCTTGCACGACGCGCGCCCGGGTTGAGGCGCGGCGGCACGTAGGCTGGCCCGGTACGTCGAACCCCCGCCTAAGTATCGTGCGCCCGCGTACCTTCGCAGGCCAGAGATGGTTAGGGGGGCGGTCGCGAGGAAAGGACCCGCCGTGGTCGATCCGGTCAGCCGAAACGAGGCACTGCTGCTGGCGCGTGACCAGCCGGTGCAGCCCTGGCATCAGGTCAGCGTGCTGATTCTGGACGGTCCGGCGTTGGACGCTGCCGACGTGCAACGCCTGATCGCCCAGCGGCTGGCCTACTCGCCGCGGTTCCGGCAGAAGCTGGCCGGCACGGGCCTGCAGTCCTGGATCGACGACCGGGGCTTTCACCTCGCCGGCCATGTGCGCTCCGAGCCGCTGAGCGGACGGCTCGAAACCCGGCTCGAGGCCCTGCTGGACACCCCGCTGGAGCGGCTGCATCCGCTATGGGACGCCCTGGTGCTGGACGGACTGCCGGGGCAGCGCTGGGCGCTGGTGGTGCGGGCCCACCCGGCGCTGGTCGACGGCCGCGACAACGTCCACCTGCTGCATGAGCTGCTGGACGAGCAGCCCACACTGATCGACGGCGACGTGCCGCCCTGGCAGCCGGCGATCGAGGAACCCACCGGCTTCGGCGGCCTGTTGCGGGGCGTCTCGGACCCGATGCAGGCCCTGCGCGACGCCGCGGCCGGCATCGGGGGCCTGGCCGAGAACGGCCTGCGGCAGGTGAGCACCGAATCGTCCCCACGATCGGTGGCGGCCGTGGAGTTCGACCTGGCCGACCTGGTCCGGGTGGCGCGCGCGGCCGGGTGCACGGTGCACGACGTGGTGGTGGCCCTCGTCACAGCAGGGGTGCGGGGCGGCCAACTGGACGCCGGTGAGGACCTGCACGACCCGGTCGCGCTGGTGCCGCTGGCCGTGGACGACGACGGGGCCAGCGCCATGGGCTGCCTGGTCGCGCCGCAGTTCATCCAGTTGCCGGTGACCGCGCCGACCGCGGACGTCCGACTGGACGCGATCGCGACGCTGACCCAGGCGCGGATCGATTCCGACCGGCTGGTGTCGGCCCGTGAGCTGGTCGAGGTGGCCGGGTTCGCGCCGCCCACGGTGCATGCCGTTGCGGCGAGCCAGGTGACCAGCGGACGCGCCCACGAGGTGCTGATCGCCAACGTTCCCGGACCGTCCGAGGCCCGCTGGCTGGGTGAGCGGCGGGTCCGGGCGCTGCACGCCTTCGAATCCACCGTGGACGAGCAACGGCTCACGGTCGGGGTGACCAGCCTGAACGGACGGATCGGCTTCGCCGCCACCGCACTGCAGCCGCTGCCGAAATTCGCCCGCACCGTGGGCGACGAACTGGGCGTGCTGCAACGGATGGTCGGCTGATGCTGGTCTTCGTGCCGCTCACCGCGAAAGAGCTGGCGGGCTGGGCCGGTAGCGGCCGATTCGTACCGACGCCGGCCTTCGCCGTCACTGCTTCGCTGCGGCAGGCCTTCGGCTTCACCCCCGATGACGATGAGGATGCCGGGCACACCGCGCTGCATATTGCCGGTCTCGCCGGCCTGCTCCAGCACCGGACGCGGTTGGTCGTGGTCGCGGAAACCTCCGCTCGCGCCGTCTCGGCGCACGAGTTCGGCGAGTTCGGCGAGGTCGACGTGGGGGAGTTGCCCTGGGGCGCGGTCACCGCCCTGTTCGGGGACGAGGCCTCGGTGGCCTCCGACGAGCTCCGCCGGCGTCTGCAGGGTTTGTCCTTGGCCACGGCCTGGGACGAGCCCGACGTCGCCGACTTCCTAGCCGAGCACGAGTTGTCGTGGCACGGCCCCGAAGAATGGCCCGTCCTGGCCGGTTGAGGCCTGGGTTCTGTCGTGGGGCCGCGATAGCGTGACCCCATGCGGATCGCGATGGCCAACGACCATGCCGGCACGGCGCTCAAGTTCGACGTCGCCGCTTGGCTGAGCGCCGAGGGCCACGATGTGGTCGACTTCGGGGCCGCCGATGAGGCGGCCTGCGATCTGCCCGATCACGTCTATCCGGCGGCACTGGCCGTGGCCGGCGGCGACTGCGAGCGCGGCATCTTCGTCGACGGCGTCGGCTACGGCTCGGCGATGATCGCCAACAAGCTGCCGGGCGTGTTCGCGGCGGTGGCGCAAGACCCGTTCTGTGCGTGGCTGGCCCGCTCGCACTCCAACACCAACGTGCTCTGCATCGGCGCTAAGATCATCGGTTCGGCGCTGGCCATGGAGGTGGTCAAGGCCTGGATCACCACCGACTGGCTGGGTACCACCGAGCCGAAGTACGCCCGGCGGGTGGCGAAGGTGGTCGAGATCGCCGAGCGGCACGTGCGTCCGCTGTGACCCCGGCCGCACCACCCACCCTGGCGTGACTTCGGACGATGAGGCAGGCTAGGCCAAACGCAGGGTAGGAGGAAGCATGCCGCGGTCCATCTGGAAGGGCGCGATCTCGTTCGGCCTGATCACCATTCCGATCAAGGTCTACGGCGCCACCGAGACCAAGGATCTCTCGTTTCGCCAGGTGCACGCCGAGGACGGCGGGCGGATCAAGTACAAGCGGGTCTGTGAGGTCTGCGGCAAGGAGATTCCCTACCCCGAGATCGCCAAGGGCTACGAGACCGGCGACGGGCGCCTGGTGATTCTCGAGGCAGAGGACTTCGAGAACCTGCCGCTGCCCACCGCCAAGGCGGTCGAGGTCGTCCAGTTCGTCAAGAGCGAGGACGTCGACCCGACCTACTTCGAACGCACCTACTTTCTCGAGGCGGACGGCCCCGGCGCCAAGCCCTACGTGCTGCTGCGACAGGCGCTCGCGCAGGAGGGAAAGGCGGCCGTGGTCAAG
>DAOSUG010000407.1:0-2904 GCA_035378545.1 Micropruina sp.
GTGCAGGTCTCCTTCGGCCTGTGACGGGGCTCCGGTGAACCGCTGGGCACCGGCGATGAGGCTCGCATTGGCGCAGGCCGAGGGCGCCCTCGCGCATCGCGACGTGCCGATCGGGGCGGTGGTGGTCGGCCCTGAGGGTCAGGTCGTGGCCGCCGCGCACAACGAGCGCGAGTTGACCGGCGACCCGACGGCGCACGCCGAGGTGCTGGCGTTGCGACGGGCGTCCGAGGTGACGGGGTCGTGGCGGCTTGCCGGGCACACGCTGGTGGTCACCCTCGAGCCATGCACGATGTGCGCCGGGGCGCTGGTGCTGGCCCGTATCGAGCGGGTGGTGATCGGTGCGTGGGATCCCAAGGCGGGGGCGGTGTCGTCGCTGTTCGACGTGGTGCGCGACCCGCGGCTGAACCATCGCGTCGAGGTGGTCGCCGGCGTCGAGGCCGAGGCCTGCGGGGCGTTGCTGCGAGGGTTCTTCGGCCGCTGATTTGGCACCCGGACGCGGCGCACGGATAGAATCGCCGACGGTGGCGTGTCCGAGCGGCCTAAGGAGCACGCCTCGAAAGCGTGTGTGGGTTTATGCCCACCGTGGGTTCAAATCCCACCGCCACCGCCAGTTCACGAGGTTCGTTCCGCCAGCAGCGGAGCGGGCCTCGTTTGCATATCGGCATGGGCCCGCGCCATGTCTGCCAGGCCCTCCATCACCAGCTGGACGGCCGGCGTGCGCTCGACGGCCCAGCGAACCATGGCGTGAATGGTGCGCTGCGGGGTGGGGTTGACCACCTCGACGGTGCGCACGCCCGGGGGCAGGTCGATGGTGCACAGCCGGGGCATCACGGTGACCCCGATGCCGACCGCCACGAAGGCGATCGCCGAGGTGTGATCGGCGGTGCGCACCGAGTAGTGCGGGGTGAAGCCCGCCGCCAGGCACGATTGCTTGAGGTTGATCACGCACCAACTCAGGTCCGGATCGTGGGCGATCCATCGCTCGTCGGCCAGTTCGGCCAGTTCGATCACGCCGCGATCGGCCAGCCGGTGATCGGCCGGCACCACCGCGAGATACGGCTCGGTGAGAAGCGGACGCGACCGGAAACCGGGCGGCGCGGAGAAGTCGACGGGTGCGACGAGCACCTCGACGTCGGTGTGCTCGTCCTCGCCGGTCGGAATCTCGCGGACCCGCAGGTCGAGTCGCAGCCGCGGATGCTGCTGCAGCAGCCGCTGCACGATCGGGGGAATCCACACCATGCCGGTCGAGGTGAAGTACGTCATGCTGAGCGTGCCCGCGCGGCCCTCGCGCAAGTCGGCCACCTTGGCCTCGATCTCGGCGAGTTCGCCGAACAGGTTGTCGGCCGCCTGGATCAGTTCGAGACCGGCGTCGGTGGGCTCGATGCCGCGGCCCGCCTTGCCCAGTAGCACCAGGCCGGTTTCGCGAGCCAGCGCCGAGACCTGCTGGCTGACCGCGGACGGCGTGAACCCGAGGTTCGCGGCGGCCGCCTGGATCGATCCTGCCGCGACGACGGCCCGGTAGACGCGAAGTCGTTGCACGTCGACCATGGCGCTCACAGTATCAAGCGCGAGCTCCGGATCGGAGCTCACGCGTCAGCAGTGCTTCAGCGTGGTGGCAGTGCCCGACCAGCCGCCCAGCGGGGTGAAGCTGGCGCCCAGGGTGCGCTGCAGCCTGGTCAGCGCAGCGGACACGGCGGGCGTCCGCTGCGCCGAAGTGGGGGCGGCAGCGTCGCCCAGTTGCCCGGACAGCGCGCGCAACTCGGCCAGTTGGCGCCGGTAGCGGCTGCTGGCTTCGGATTCGGCGTCGAAACCGAACGGTGCGCGAGGCAGGTCGCGGGTGTGGCGGTGGGTGCGTTCCATCAGGTAGACCACGGGTGCGAACAGGGCCACGATGAGCAGGATTTCCATGTCGGTCGACTCCTTTCCGGAGGGCTCGGTGCACCCACCTTCTCGCCTTCGAAGCTTTAGCACAAGCTCGGTTTTCTTCATCATCATTCAGCCTTACTGAATCAATCGGGCCAGGGCTCCAGCGGCCCGGCTTACGGCGCGGGGCCTCGACCCCGAGGGGCCGCGGGTGGAGGATGGGCATGTGTGCCCAGACCTTTGACCTACGGTTACGTAACCAGTAACTTGGCTGCTCGAACCGAGACCGTGCCCCGGCCCATGGCTCGAAAGGAACGACTGTGTCCGACCCCGCTGTGGACGATTTCGTCCAACTGCTGACCGCCGAGGGCGAGCGCGTCCAACACCCCGAGTTCGCGTTCGACGGCAGCGACGAACAGGTCGCGGGCTACCTGCGCGAAATGGTTCTGGCTCGCCGGTTCGACAACGAGGCGACCGCACTGCAACGCAAGGGCGAGCTGGGGCTGTGGCCACCGGCGCTGGGCCAGGAGGCGGCTCAGGTAGGCTCGGTGAATGCGACCCGGCGGCCCGACCACGTGTTTCCGTCCTATCGCGAGCATGCGGTCGCCCTGCACCTGGGCATCGACCCGGTCGAGATGCTGAGCACGTTTCGTGGCACCGCGATGGTGCCCTGGAACACCGTCGAACTGGGCCTGCACATGTACAGCTTCGTGATCGGCACCCAGACCCTGCACGCGGTCGGTTACGCCATGGGGCTGCAGCGCGACGGCCTGGTCGGCAACCCCGACGCCGCGACCAACGGGGCCACCATGGTGTACTTCGGCGACGGGGCGACCAGCCAGGGCGACGTCAACGAGGCGTTCATCTTCGCCGCCAGCTACACCGCCCCCGTGGTGTTCTTCTGCCAGAACAACCAGTACGCCATTTCGGAGCCGATGGCCCTGCAGTCGAAGATTCCGCTGTACCGGCGGGCGTCCGGCTTCGGCTTTCCCGGCGTTCGGGTGGACGGCAACGACGTGCTCGCCGTCCACGCGGTCACCC
>DAOSUG010000408.1:0-2889 GCA_035378545.1 Micropruina sp.
GGTTGCCGGTGTCGATCCAGATGGTGTTGTGGACGATGCGGTCCATGATCGCGTCAGCGTGGACCCCGGAGCCCAGGCGTTGGTGCCAGTCCTTCTTCGCGTATTGGGTGCAGAAGACGGTGGAGGTGGTGTCGTAGCGACGCTCGAGGAGTTCCAGGAGCATGCTGCGCATGCTCTCGTCGGGGTGGTCGAGGAGCCATTCATCGATCACGAGCAGTGTGAACGCGGCGTACTTGCGGAGGAACTTCATCTGGCCTTGTGGCTTGTCACGGGCCAGTGCCCAGGCTTCTTCGAGGTCGGGCATCCGGATGTAGTGGGCCCGGATCCGGTGGAGGCAGGCCTGTTTCGCCAGCGCGGAGCCGAGGTAGGACTTCCCGGATCCGGTGAAGCCTTGGAAGACGACGTTCTGTTGTCGTTCGATGAACGTGCAGGTGCCGAGTTGGGCGATGAGGGAGCGGTCGAGGCCGCGTTCCTCGACCAGATCGAGACGACGCAGGTCGGCTTTCGGGTAGCGCAGTCCTGCCCGGCGGATCAGGCCGTCGACCTTGGAGTGGGTGAAGGCCTGGTGTGCCTCGTCGACTATCAGAGCGATCCGCTCCGAGAAGCCCATGCCGAGCACGAGTGCCTCGTCCTGGGCTGTGAAGGCATCGAGTAGTGGCGTGGCGCCCATCTCGCGGAGCTTGCGTTTGGTTTCGATGTCGAGGCTGGTCACTTGGCACCACCGTTGGCGTAGTAGTCGGCGCCGCGGACGTAGCCGCCCTCGGCGGCCGGCTCAGGGCGTGGTGTCCCGAGCGCGGCGAGTTGGTCTTGTCCGGTGTCGAGGATCGGTTTCAGATGCGCGTAGCGAGGAGACCTCACCCGTCCTGCCAGAGCGAGCCGGCAGGCCGCTTCGACCCGGTCGGCCGAGTAGCGGCGCGACAGCCGCAACACCGCCAGGGCCGGGTCGAGGCCCTGCTCGTCGATGGG
This sequence comes from Micropruina sp., assembly GCA_035378545.1. Lineage (GTDB taxonomy): Bacteria > Actinomycetota > Actinomycetes > Propionibacteriales > Propionibacteriaceae > Micropruina. Next base: position 967 of record DAOSUG010000408.1, read on the forward strand.
GACGGACTCGAAGATCCGGTTGATCACCGTCACCGCCGCCGGCCCGATCCGGCCTGCCCATTCCCGGACCCGGTCAGCGTCCCAGGGCTGATACCTGTCACCGGCGGGGAGGTCGGCGTCGTTGGTGCGCCAGTTCCCTGCCGAGCCTTCGGGCAGCAGCAGGTGACTCGTCAGGCGTTCAGGGCCGCGGTAGGCCTCCAGGACCCGATCGGTGATCCGCAGGTCGACCTTGCCTCCGATGTGGACGAACGGCACCGAGTAGTGGTTCCTGGCCCAGACCACATGCCCGTCGCGTGCGACGGTGCGGCCGTAGACCCAGCGGCTGACCTCGTAGGCGACCTGCGGCAACGGCTTCAGCAACGGCCGCTCCTCCGCCGCGAACACACTCATCCGCGAGCCGGGACGCTTCTGGAACGGCTCAGCGTTGTAAGCCTCGATCCGGTCACCGATCGCTGCGAGGTCGGGCAGGGACGTGAACGTCGTGGTCCGCAGCGCGGCGATCACCCAGGTCGCGACATGCGCCACCGTGTTTTCCACCGAGGCCTTGTCCTTAGGGTGGCGAACTCGGCCGGGCAGCACCGCCGCCGAGTAGTGCGCCGCCATCTCCCGGTAGGCGTCGTTGAGGACGACCTCACCCTCCCGGGGATGCTTGACCACCCCGGTCTTCAAGTTGTCCGGCACGATCCTGGGCACCGACCCACCCAACGCGTCGAACATCGCCACGTGCGCCCGCAGCCACGTGTCCTGCTTCATATCCAGCGTCGGCCAGACGAACGCGTACCTGCTGAACGGCAGACACGCCACGAACAAGTACACCCTCGAGACCTCACCGGTGGCCGGGTCGATCAGCTCCATCGTCGGACCCGACCAGTCGACCTCGACCGTCTGCCCAGCCTTGTGACCCACCCGAGACGCGGCGCCAGTGACCAGCACGTGACGCTGGTAGGTCTTGCAGAACCGGTCATAGCCCATCGCCGGCGTCCTGTTCGCGGTGCACGAATCGGTGTACTCGCCATGCAGCAACTTGAGCGTCACCCCGGCCCTGGCCATCTCGCGATGGACCAGGTCCCAATCCGGTTGGGTGAACACACTCTCATGCTCCCCACGGCCCGGGAACAACCGTGAGTACACCTCAGTCTCGCTCTGCCCCGCGACCTCATCCCACGCCACCCCGGCAGCATCAGCGGCATCCAGCACCGCCGTGACGCTCTTGCGTGACATCTGCTGCGAAGCCGCGATCGCCCGACCTGACAGGCCCTCGGCGCGCAGCTGCAACACCAGCTTCGCTCTGATCTTTCGTACCATCGAGATACTCCTTCCGCCTGCGCCCTATACGCACGGCGGGAGGAGCCTACGAACCCCAGGTGGCCCCCAAGCACGCCACCCCCGGCCCCCACACCCACGAACCAGACATCACGCCACTGGCCCCCAACCACACGATCAGTGGACCCCAGTGACGCTGATATTCACCGTGACGGGGCCGGAAAATTTCCGGGGCCGTGGACGGTGCGGGAAAATTTCGCACACCGTCTCTCCGGTAGCGACGGTGATGGCAAGTTGCAGGAACCGTCACACCCCCCCACCCGAACGCTGCTGGTGCCGCCGATTCGACGGCACCAGGCCCGCCTCGTCGCAATGAGGCACGGTCTGGGCGCCACATGCCGGTGACGACGCGGGAGTTGAACTGAACTCGATCCCCTTGCGCCGTGAATCCCGCTCGGGCGTTCTGCCGCATAAAATCAACGATCTACGGCATCTGCCCTGTGGATAACTCCACCGCGATACGCCGACCACCTACAGGTTGCTTAGCACTTTCGTTAGCACTTTTCGCGGTGAGGACTGGCTCGTCAACGCATGGGACTGCTGCGCGGATAGGTGACAGGTTGTAGTCACGCCGCCAGTGCGACGGTCGTGTTCATGATG
>DAOSUG010000409.1:0-2887 GCA_035378545.1 Micropruina sp.
GGTCACCCCGGTCAGGTCGAGGCCGTTGATGTCCATGTGGGACGCCAGCCACGGTCCGATCTCGGCGGCGTCCCCGGTCAGGATGTTCACCACCCCGCCCGGCACGTCGGACGTGGCCAGCACCTCGGCGAAGGTGATGGCCAGCAGCGGGGCCGGCTGCGACGCGATCACCACGCAGGTGTTGCCGACCGCGATCAGCGGCGCCACCACCGACACCAGCCCGAGCAGGGGGGAGGCGGGCGCGACCACCGCGACGACCCCGGCCGGCTCAGGTGCTGAGTGGTTGAAGTAGGGTCCGGCTACGGGATTCGCCGAGCCGTGCACCTGGGCGATCTTGTCGGTCCAGCCCGCGTACCAGACCAACCGGTCAACGGCGGCATCCACCTCGACGCCGGCCTGGGCGGCAGCTGAACCGGCCCCAACCAGCTCGGCCTCGAACTGGGCCCGCCGCGACTCCAGCACCTCGGCGACGCGGTAGACCACCTGGCCGCGGTTGTAGGCGGTGCGGCCCGACCAGCCGCCGAACGCCTTGCGGGCGGCACCCACCGCGTCGCGGGCGTCCTTTCGGGAGGCCTTGGACGCGTTGGCGGTCGTGCCGTCCGCGGTCTCGACCAGGTACGTGCGGCCCGACTCCGAGCGCGGGAACGCGCCGCCGATGTACAGCTTGTAGGTCTTGCGGACGTCGGTGCGGCTCACTGCAGGTACCCTTCCAGTCCGTGCCGGCCGCCTTCGCGGCCGTAGCCCGACTCTTTGTAGCCGCCGAACGGGCTGGCCGGGTCGAACCGGTTGAACGTGTTGCTCCACACCACGCCGGCGCGCAGTTGCGAGCCCATCCACAAGATGCGGGAGCCCTTCTCGGTCCATACCCCGGCCGACAGGCCGAACGGGGTGTTGTTCGCCTTCTCGACGGCTTCCTTCGGGGTGCGGAAGGTGAGCACCGACAGCACCGGCCCGAAGATCTCTTCGCGAGCGATTCGGTGGGCTTGCGACACCCCGGTGAAGATCGTCGGCGCGAACCAGAAGCCGCGCTCGGGCAGCTCGCAGGCGGGCGACCATCGGCCGGCGCCCTCGGCCTCGCCGATGTCTGACAACGCACGAATCTTTGCCAACTGCTCGGCGGAGTTGATCGCCCCAATGTCGGTGTTCTTGTCGAGCGGGTCACCTACCCGCAGGGTGGCCATGCGGGTCTTCAACTTGGCCAACACCTCGTCGGCTACCGACTCTTGCACCAGCAGCCGCGAACCGGCGCAGCAGACGTGGCCCTGGTTGAAAAAGATGCCGTTCACGATGCCCTCGACGGCCTGGTCGAGAGGGGCGTCGTCGAACACGATGTTGGCCGCCTTGCCGCCCAGTTCGAGGGTGACCTTCTTGTGACTGCCCGCGACGGTGCGGGCGATCGCCTTGCCCACCTCGGTCGAACCGGTGAAGGCCACCTTGTCGACGTCCGGGTGGGCGACCACGGCCCGTCCGGTGCCCCCCGCGCCGGTGACGATGTTCACCACGCCGGGCGGCAGGTCGGCCTGCTGGCAGATCTCGGCGAAGAGCAGGGCGGTCAGCGGGGTGGTCTCGGCCGGCTTCAGCACCACGGTGTTGCCGCAGGCCAGCGCGGGGGCGATCTTCCAGGCCAGCATCAGCAGCGGAAAGTTCCACGGAATCACCTGCCCGGCCACGCCCAGCGGCTTCGGGTTGGGCCCGAAACCCGCGTGTTCGAGCTTGTCGGCCCAGCCGGCGTAGTAGAAGAAGTGCGCGGCGACCGTCGGCACGTCGACGTCGCGCGACTCTTTGATCGGCTTGCCGTTGTCGATCGACTCGAGCACCGCCAGTTCACGCGAGCGCTCGGCGATGATGCGGGCGATGCGAAACAGGTACTTACCGCGCTCGGCGCCGCTGATGCGCGACCACCTGCGAAAGGCCTTGCGGGCGGCGTGCACGGCGAGGTCGACGTCGGCGTCGGTGGCCTCCGAGATCTCGGCCAGTACCTCTTCGGTGGCCGGGTTGATGGTCTTGAAGCCCTCGCCGTGACCGTCGACGAAGTCACCGTCGATGAACAGCCCGTAGCTGGGCTTGATGTCGACGATCGCGCGCGACTCGGGCGCCGGCGCGTACTCGAACGTGGTGCTCATGCTGTGCCGTTCCAGTTCTCAGTCGAGGGTGAAGTAGTCGGGGCCGGAATACCGTCCGGTGGTCATCTTGGTGCGCTGCATCAGCAGGTCGTTGAGCAGCGTCGAGGCGCCGAACCTGAACCAGTCGGGGGTCAGCCAGTCGGGGCCGGCCACCTCGTTGACCATCACCAGGTACTTGATGGCGTCCTTGGCGCTGCGAATGCCGCCGGCGGGTTTGACGCCGACCATCTGGCCCGTCGCCTCACGAAAATCACGGACGGCCTGCACCATCAGGTAGGTGACCGGCAGGGTGGCGGCGGGCTGGATCTTGCCGGTGGAGGTCTTGATGAAGTGCGCGCCGGCAAGCATGGCCAGCCAGGACGCCCGGCGCACGTTGTCGTAGGTCTGCAGCTCACCGGTTTCGAAGATCACCTTCAGGTGCGCGCTGCCGCACGCCTCACGAACGGCGACGATGTCGTCGAACACCTCCAGGTAGCGGCCGGCGAGAAAGGCTCCGCGGTCGATCACCATGTCGATCTCGTCGGCTCCGGCCGCTGCGGCTTCGGCAGTGTCTTCGAGGCGGACGGTGCGCGAGGCACGTCCGCTCGGAAACGCCGTGGCAACGGAGGCGACGTGCACGGGGGAGCCCTGCAGGGCCTGCTTGGCGATGCCCACCATGTCGCCGTAGACGCACACGGCGGCGGTGTGTGGGCATGACGGGTCGGCCGGGTCGGGACGCATCGCCTTGCTGCACAGGGCGCGCACCTTGCCCGGGGTGTCCATGC
>DAOSUG010000410.1:0-2883 GCA_035378545.1 Micropruina sp.
CTCGGCCTCGGTGCTGTCGTGATCGGGCAGGTCGAGCAGCACCAGATTCTCGAACGCGCTGCGCCGGGCGGGCACCAGATGCCGGCGCGGCACATCGAGCCAGTCCAGCAGTTCACCTGGCAGCTCGCTGCCCCAGGCCACGCCCATGGCCTGTGAGGTGGTCGGACGGCGCACGCCCACCGATGCGAACTCGGTGCCGCTGATCGCGTTGAACGACGACGACTTGCCCGAACCGGTCGCACCCGCGAGTGCCACGACGGTGTGGTCACCAGAAAAGGCCACCCGTTCGCCCGCCCGCTTCAGCACGGCATCGGCCCGTTCGACCGCGGCGGCGGACGCCCGTCCGCGGCTCAGTTCGGCGGCTTCACCGAGCGCCTTCAACCGCTCCGGCAATGGGCGGCTCACGACGGCTCTCCGTCGACCTCGACGACCGACCCGGGGCCGGTCGCGACGGCACCGTCACCTGGCCCCGACCCCCCCGGAAGCAACTCTGCCACCGCGACCTCGTCGATCGCCTGCGGACGGTGCTGCACCTGGGTCGCCGTGCCCCGGACGCCTTCCAACTCTGAGGGGGTGGGTGGCGTCAATCGCTCATCACCACCCCGAACCTCGTTGACCTGCTGCACCGCTGCTCGAATCGCCTCGGCGCTGTCGGGCCGCACCCCGGCATCGTCCAGCACCGTCTCGTAACGAGTCAGTTCCGAGGCCATCAGCGCCTCCAGCCGGGCGTCCAGCTCGTCTTTTGCCACCTTCGCGAGCCGCCGCACGGCGTCTTCGCCGAACACCGCCTCAAGCACCCGCTGGGCCAGCACCGCAGTGCCGCCCGCCACCCCGAGTTCGGCACCGGTCAGGCCGCCGGTCATCGAGAACACCACCATCATCAGCGCGACGCCGACACCGTTGGCGCCGAGCGCGAAGAACCGTGCCTTCGACTTCTTGGACGCCCCCTCGTTGCTGACCAGTTCGAGCACGTCCGCCTGCCAGTTGCGGATCGCCAGCGACACGGCCGCGGGGAAACCGTCCGAGGCGCGCCCCAGATCGGAGCGTGCGGCCGCGAGCAACTCCCGTCCGGCCGGGTCGTTGGCCCAGGCCGTCTCGGCCCGCTCGGCGGCCGCCTCGCCCTCTTCGCGGATCAGCACCTCCATGCCCGACTCGACCGCCAGCTTCACGTCGTTGACCTGCTTGGGCTCGCCGCGCAGCGAGGCCATCAGCCGGTCGCGCAGCCAGCCGATCTTCTGCTCCACCGCACGGAAGAACTCGCCGGTGCCGACGAAGTCGTGCCAGCGCGACAGCACCTCGCCGCGCAGCAGGGTGCCGTCGGCGGTCTGCACCCCCACCGTGCGGACGGCCTCGCGGTACGACCCCTCCGCGTCGTTGCGCAACTGCTCGATCGCCGTGGCCTGGTCGTCGACCGCTTTCGCCACTGTGGGCGCGTTGCGACAAACCGCCCCGATCGCACCGTCCAGGGTCTTGAGCACCACCGCCGTGCGCACCTGGCTGTCGGCCGCCAGCGCGGCCAGCCAGTCGCGGATCGGCGCGACCGCCGAGTCGGGCAGCAACCCCTCGTTGTCGGTGACGGTCTCGGGCACGGCGAACAGCGGCGAGTCGCCCAGTCCGCGCTCGGCCATCATCTGACCCAGGTGCGGCGGCACCTCGGTCATCGCCGCCGGCGGGACGCGCTGCAGCACGACCGCCAACGCGGCGCTGCGCTCGGCGGCCGAGCGCAGATAGTCCCACGGCACGGCGTCGGCGTAGCGCGCCGCCGAGGTGACGAAGAGCCACAGGTCGGCCGCCGCCAGCAGTTGCGCGGCCAGCGCCCGGTTCTCGGCCACCACCGAGTCGATGTCGGGTGCGTCCAGCAGCGCCAGGCCCCGCGGAATGGACGGCTCCGGCACCAGTTGCAGGGTTCGCGTGTCGTTGGCGGCCTCCATCGAGCGGGCCAGCCCGGGCAGAATGCGGTCGGGGCCGAACCAGTGCGCGTCGTCCGGATGATGCACCAGCACCGGCGATCGGGTGGTCGGACGGATCACGCCGGTGCGGCTCACCACCCGTCCGATCAGGGAGTTGACCAGGGTGGACTTGCCCGCGCCGGTCGAGCCGCCGATCACCGCCAGCAGCGGAGCGTCCAGGCGTTGCAGCCGGGGCAGCAGGTAGTCATCGAGCTGGGCGATCATGTCGTGCCGCAGGGTGCCGGCCAGCCGGCCGCCGGGCAGTTCCAGCGGTAGCCGGGCCTGCTGCAGGGCATCACGCAACGAGGTGAGCGACTCCGCCAGTTGTTGGCCAGCGCTCATCGACTCTCCTTATGCGGGGGGTGGGCCCCACGTGGGATCCACTCGTGAATACGTCTGCGATCCTAACGGTGCCGAGCCCGGCGTGGCGGGCCAGTTGCCGCCGAGTCCTGCCGGGCCTGGATACTGCGGCGGAGCGTAATCGACGGGCTTCGGCTTGCGCAGGCGCGGCAGGCTGAGGCGTTGGCCGGACGGGTCGTCGATCGCGAGACTCCGCAACGACCGGGCGTGGTACAGCAGTTCCTTGGCCCGCTGCTGGCCGGCGTTGTCGATCACGCCCTTGACCTCGGCGTCGCGCAGATAGGCCAGTTCGGTCAGGGTGCGTTGCAGACTGAGCGTCGAGCGGAACACCGCCCAGCCGCGGGTGAGCGCGACCAGCAGGGCCCAGGCCCGGCGGCGCACCCGCGAGGTGGTCTCGGGATCGACCGGGCTGAGCCAACCCATGCGCACGTAATCGGTCAGCCGGGCTCGAATCTTCTGGCTCTCTTTGACCAGTTGACGCGCCACGTAGATCACCGCCGAGGCAACCAGGGGCAGCGCTACGGCGAAGTAGATCAGGTAGCGCATCGGGCCGGAGGCGAACGTGGCCTGGCTG
>DAOSUG010000411.1:0-2881 GCA_035378545.1 Micropruina sp.
TAGACCGGGCCGTCCTTGGTGACCCCGTACACCACGTCGAGTTCGGGCACGCCGGTCTGCACCCGGATGTTGGTGAAGCCGGCCTCGCGGTGGGCGTCCACCTGCTGCAGCAGGGCGGGCAGGTCCCAGCCGAAGGCGTGCCGGTAGGTGGCCAGCCGGTTGCGGACCCGTCCGCCGAACAGCTGGTACAGGGGCTGGCCGGTGCGCTTGCCGAGAATGTCCCACAGCGCGATGTCGACCGCACCGATGGCGGCCATGCCGATCGGGCCGCGGCGCCAGTAGACGCCGCGGTAGAGGTACTGCCAGGTGTCTTCGATGCGGCCCGGGTCGCGTCCGATCAGCAACGGACCGACATGGTCGCGCAGGTAGGCGGCGACCGAGAGTTCGCGTCCGTTGACGGTGGCGTCGCCGAGGCCGACGATGCCGTCGCGGGTGGTGATCCGCAGCGTCACGTAGTTGCGGGACGGGCTGCTGACCAGCACCTCGACCTTCTCGATGATGTCGGTCATCGGGTCACCGGTCCACCCGGGCGCTGCCGCCGCCGGCCAGCTTGAGCACTTCGGCCTTCGTGGCCATCGTGGTGTCGCCGGGGGTGGTCATCGCCAGGGCGCCGTGGGCGGCGCCGTACTCGACCGCGGTCTGCAGGTCTTCGCCGCTGATCAGGCCGTAGCAGAGGCCGGACGCGAACGAGTCGCCGCCGCCGACCCGGTCGAGAATCTCGAGGTGCTTGCGGTCGGCGGCCTGCACCAGGCCTTTGCTCGGCGACCAGGCCAGCGCGCTCCAGTCGTTGTCGGACGCGCTGTGCACGGCCCGCAGCGTAGTGGCGATCACCTGGAAGTTGGGGTAGGCCGCCGCGGCGGTCTCGATCATGCGCTGGAAGCCCTCGATCGGCAGCTCGGTCAGGTTCTCGTCCACGCCTTCGATCTCGAATCCGAGGGACGCGGTGAAGTCCTCCTCGTTGCCGATCATCACGTCGACGTACTGCGCGAGCTCGCGGTTCACCTCTTGGGCGCGGGCCTGGCCGCCGATGCTCTTCCACAGGCTGGGCCGGTAGTTGAGGTCGTAGCTGACGATGGTGCCGTGCTTCTTGGCCGACTTGATCGCGGCCAGCGCGGTGGCGGCGCTGGTCTCGGACAGCGCGGCGTAGATGCCGCCGGTGTGCAGCCAGCGCACGCCCAAGGTGCCGAAGATGTGGTCGAAGTCGATCGCGTCGGGGCCGAGTTGGGCGATCGCGGTGTGGCCGCGGTCGTTGACGCCCTTGGCACCGCGGACGCCGAAGCCGCGCTCGGTGAAGTTGAGCCCGTTGCGGACGGTGCGTCCCACGCCGTCGGACGCTGCCCACTCGATCAGCGAGGTGTCGACTCCCCCGGCCATGATCATGCCTTCGATCAGGTGGCCGACCTCGTCGTCGACCAGGGCGGTGATCACCCCGGCCCGCTGGTCGAACACCCGGCTCAGACCCCGGACGACGTTGTACTCGCCGCCGCCCTCCCAGGCGGTGAAGCTGCGCGCGGTGCGGATGCGCAGCTCACCGGGATCGAGCCGCAGCATCACCTCACCCAGGGCGAGGGCGTCGTAGCGGCACTCGTCCGCAGGCCGCAGGGTCAGCTGGTTGGTCATGGCGGGTGTCCTCCGGTGGTTGGTACGGGTCAGATGGCGGCAGCGGCGGCGACCGCTTCGGCGCTGAGGGATTCGATGGTGGCGAAGTCGCCGGCGTCCACCACGTCGGCGGGCACCATCCACGAGCCGCCGACCGCGGGCACGTTCGGCAGACTGAGGTAGTCGCCGATATTGCTCGCCGACACGCCGCCGGTGGGAATGAAGTCGATGCCCGAGAACACCGACGAGAACGCCTTCAGGGTGCCGGCGCCGCCGTAGTTCGAGGCGGGAAAGAACTTGAGCAGGCTGAGCCCCGCGGCCATGGCAGCGATCACCTCGCTGGGGGTGACCGTGCCCGGCACGATCGGCACGCCGCGCTCGGCAGCCCGAGCGACGGTTTCGGCGCTGAACCCGGGGCTGACCAGGAACCTCGCCCCGGCGTCCACAGCCAGGTCGACCTGCGCGGGGGTTATCACGGTGCCGGCGCCGACCAGCAGGTCGGGGTTCTGGGCCATCGTGGCGATCGCCTCGGCGGCGGCGGGGGTACGCAGCGTCACCTCGGCGACGGGCAGGTTGCCGGCGACGAGCGCCTCGGCCAGGCCGGCGGCGCGGGAGGCGTCGCGCACCACGACGACGGGCACGATCCGGGCGGCCAGCACATCGTTGATCAGTTCAGACATCTCACATCTCTCTCGGTTCAACCACTGCGTCGTCACTATCGTTTCAATCATTGAAACGTTCGAGTTCGTTGTTTGAAACATCTTGACATGAGAGCGACCTGAGATGCAAGCCTCTTTTCACACACTGAACCTAACCGTTGCGTTGAGTGAAACGATCGGGCAGTATCGAGTAATGACTGACGGACCTCGAGTCGAGGCGATTGATCGCGCACTCAATCTGCTGACGACCCTCGCGGAGGCCGGCGCGGGCGGACTTCCGCTGACCGAACTCGCCGCCAGCACCGGGGTCAACAAGTCCACCGCCTACCGGGCGCTGTCGACCATGCGCGCCCACGGCTTCGTCAGTCAGTCAGAGGCCACCGGCGACTACCGGCTGGGCGCCGTGGCGATGTCACTGGGCGAACGCTTCGTCACCCCGCAGAGCCTGGCCCAGTCGTTGCATCCGGCGCTGGTGGCCCTGTCACGCGAAGCGGAAGAGCTGGTGCACCTGGGCGTGCTGATCGGCGACCAGGTGCTCTATATCGACAAGGTCGAGCCCGAGCGGGCGATCCGGGTGTGGAGCGAAGTGGGCCGCCGAACCTCGGCGGCGTCCTCAGCCATGG
>DAOSUG010000412.1:0-2879 GCA_035378545.1 Micropruina sp.
CAGGCTGCCAACCGACCGAGGCCACCGTTGCCGAGGCCGGGCTCGCCCTCTTGGGCGCGCAGGGTGTCTAGGCTGAGGCCGCAGCCGTTGAGGGCCTTCGCGGCGATGTCATTGAGGTTGGCGGCCAGCAGGTTGTTGCCGAGATGCCGGCCGAGCAGGTACTCGGCAGACAGGTAGGCGACCGTCTTGGGCTGCAACTCGCGGTTGCGGCGCATCGTCTCGAGCCAACGTGCGGTCAGATAGTTGCGCACCGTGTGCGCCAGCGCAGTGTATTGATCGTTGATCGACGAACGCGACAGGGCCACACCGAGGTCGGTGTTGAGTTCGTGCAGGAACTCCCTCACGAAGCCGTCCACCGTGTTGGGTGGGGCGGTCACCGGCGCCACCGCGAGCGGGTGGGTCTGCGGAAATTGGACGCCGCGGTGCGTATGACCGACGGCAGGGGTTTCGTCTGCCGGCTGGGACGGCGAGGCAGCGGACTTCGGCGCGATAGGCACAGACATGCCCAATACCGTAGTGGGCGATTGTTACGGGTAGCACATTCGGACAGCGGGCAGACAGCGTGCCAGGCCCAGCGAGTTCTTCCGTGGCCGCCACGAGGCGAGGGCGCAGCCTGCCGCCGGGTACGTAGCGGATTGGGGTCGACCGGCTATTTTCGGTGAATGGTAAGCAGACTGGCCACCTCGATCAGTGCTTTGGTCGCGCTCGTCCTGACCGCCTGCACCGCCTCGCCGGCCGTGGACTCGGCCCAGTCGTCCGGCACCTCCTCGGCCCAGTCGTCCGGCGCATCCTCCCCCAGCCAATCCGCGGCGCTCTCGTTGCCGGCCGCGTCCCCGATGCCCGGCACCCCGTTCGCGGTGCAGCCGCTGGGTGCCTTCGACGAGCCCTGGGCGCTGGCGTTCCTGCCCGGCGGTTTCGACGCGCTGGTCACCGAGCGCCGCGGCACGCTGGTGCTGCGGCACGCGGACGGGCGCACGGTTGACGTCGAGGGGGTGCCGACGGTGGCCTACGGCGGCCAGGGCGGGTTGGGCGACGTGATCGTGTCGCCCACGTTCGCCACCGACCGCACGGTGTACCTCAGCTGGGCGGCGTCCGGCGAGGGCGGCACCGGCGCCGAGGTGGGCCGGGGCAGGTTGGTCGGCGACGGCACGTCCGCGCGGTTGGAGAACTTCACGGTGATCTGGCGGCAACAGCCGAAGGTGGACGGGTCCGGCCACTTCGGGCACCGGCTGGCGTTCTCGCCCGACGGTGAGTACCTGTTCGTCACCTCGGGCGAGCGGCAGAAGATGAGCCCGGCCCAGGACCTGACGAACAACCTGGGCAGCATCGTCCGGCTCAATCCGGACGGCACGCCGGCCGCCGGCAACCCCTTTGCCGACCGTGGCGGAGTGGCCGCCGAGATATGGACCTACGGGCACCGCAATCCGCTCGGTCTGGCCTTCGACGCCTCCGGCAACCTGTGGAGCAGCGAGATGGGGCCGCAGGGCGGCGATGAGCTGAACCTCGTCGTCGAGGGACGCAACTACGGGTGGCCGCAGGCGTCCAACGGGTCGCACTACGGAGGTGCCGAGATCCCCGACCACCGCGAGGGCGACGGCTTCGAGGCACCCAAGGTGTGGTGGAACCCGAGCATCTCGCCCGGCAGCCTGATGATCTACTCCGGGACGCGCTTCCCCGCGTGGCGCGGCGACGCCTTCCTGCCCGCGCTCTCCGGCCAGGGCCTGGCGCGCGTCGACCTGCAGGGCACCACCGCCCGCAAGGCGGACGAGTGGAACTTCGGTGCCCGCGTCCGCGCCGTCGGCCAGGCCCCCGACGGCTCGCTCTGGGTGCTCGAGGACGGTGGTAACGGACGGCTGCTGCGGCTCACCCGGGCCGGCTGAGCCGGTCACCCGCCCGCGGACGGCCCGCGCTGCTCGCCTCACTCGCAGCAAGCATGAAGGAGCCGCCGGATGCCCGCCCCGCCGACGCGAATGCCCGTCCGCGCGGTTCTCGCACCCGCCGCGCGCCTGGACGAGGCCACGCGCAAGCGACTCGCCCGGTTTGGCCTGACGCTGCCGGCGGCCGATGTATCCGATGCAGGTGAGGGGATCGCCGACGTCGCGGACCGCGGCGATCACAACACTCGCTGGCGGCGCGACGGCGTCGGGTTTCTGACCCCGGCCATGGCGGCCCCCAGGTGAGCTCCACCGCTGGTGGGCGCGACGCGAGTGACGCTCCACTACGGACGATAGTGGTCAAGGTGCCGCCGCGTGGACGTCTTTCCCCGCGTGCGGAGTATTCACAAGTGCAGCAGCTGGGTGGCGATCCCGAAGTAGATGATCAGGCTGGTCGCGTCGCAGAAGGTGGAGATGAACGGCGTCGAGAACACCGCCGGATCGGCGTGCAGGGCCCGGGCCAGCATCGGCATGGCGCCGCCCACGGTCGCCGCTATCGCACACACCGCGACCAGAGTCAGCCCGATCACGGCGCCGAAGGTGGTGTCGAAGACCAGCGAGGCGAGCACGAAGCCCAGCGCGCCGAGCAGGCCGCCCAGCAGCAACCCGACCCGTCTCTCGCGCCAGGCCACCGCGAGCACGTCGCGGGCACTCACCTCGCCCAGCGCCAGGGCGCGAGTGACCGTGGTGGCGGCCTGAGCGCCGGCGTTTCCGGCCGTGCCGGTCAGCAGCGGAATGAACAGCGCGAGCGTCACGACCTCCTCCAGGGTCTCTTCGAATACGCCGAGCACCTGCACGGTGAGCAGCGCCGAGACGGCCAGCACCAGCAACCAGACCGCTCGCGACTTGACCAGGCCCAGCACGGGCGTGGTCAGGTACGGCTTGGCGAGGGGCTCGGCCGCGCCCTGGCGGGCAACGTCCTCGTGGGCTGCGTCCTCAAGGATG
>DAOSUG010000413.1:0-2867 GCA_035378545.1 Micropruina sp.
GCGTGCCGACATGCTTGTCCAGGGTCGGGCGACAAGCTCGACCAGCGACAAATCAGCGGCTCCTGACACGGCCGTGGCCCACCCCTTCTTCAGCACCAGCTCGCCCCGCGCGACCGGAGATCCTTCTCCCGCGCCGTACGATCAGGCATGCCGATCGGGCGCCGTTCGCTACTGCTCGGTGCGGCGGGCGTCGCACTGGGCGGTTGTGTGGGCCCGGCGCAGTGGCGCGCGACCGCCCTGGCGTCCGAGCCTCAGGTAGCACTGGGCCTCGGCGAAGGCCTGCTGATCGGGACCGCCGCCCCGGGCCTGCTGGGTCCTGACGGTGCGATCCCCGTCACACCCACCACACCGTATGGACGCGAGGTGCGTTGGTCCGCGCTGGCCGTGAACGAGGACCGCATTCTCGGCATCGGCCTGGCGCATGGCGGCGCACACGGGAACGCCCGCTGGAGTGTGTTCACCGGCTCCAGCCGCGGCATCACCGAGTTGGAGCAGCCCTTCGACGTGTTCCACGGCCCCGAATCCGGACAGCTGTCGGCAGCCGGCTTCGTGGGCGATCGTCCGGTCGTGATCGGCTCGTGGCGAAGTGACTCGGCGGGCAACGATGTCGCCGTGTGGTTGTTGGACGGGGCGCGCTGGCGCAGGCTCCGGTCGTCCGGCACGGCGTTGGCGGCGTCCGCGACCGCACTGCCCTCGGCCGCTGCAGCCTGCGGGGGCGATCGTCTGGTGCTCGCGGGTCAGGTGATCGAACTGAGTCCGTTGCGCACCCGTGCGGCCGCCTGGGCCTGCACCGATCCCGAAGGCGACTGGATGCGCATCGACCTGCCCGGCACTGGCCGGACCACCACCGCTCAGGCCATCACCCGCCTTGACGACGGCTGGCTGGTGGGCGGCTTGGCGGAGGGCCGAGCGGTCGCCTGGCGGATCGCCGCCGATCTCACTGCCCAGTTGCTGGACGTACCCGGGCTGGTTGCGGCCGGCACCGTCCGGGTGGCCGCGAGCCACGACGGCACCGCACTGATCGTGGCCGGCGACGGCCATCGCAGCGAAGCACTAGTCGGTCGCCCCGGCAGTTGGCAGCGCTCGGTGGTACCCGGCGACGCCCCGGTCGCGGCGGCGTGGGGAGCACGGGCCGGCGTGATCACCCGGGCCGCCGGCGGGGCCACCACCCTGTACGAACTATCCTGACCGCCATGATCGATGCCGACCTCGCCACCCGCCTGCGCACCGCCGGCCTGCCCTGGCGACCGGCCAGCGGCGACCGGTTCACCATTCCCACCGGCGACTTCGCCGGCGAGGTGTTCGTGGTGGCCGAGATGACCATCGAGGTGCAGGACGTACCTGGCGGCAACTCGGTGTTCAAGTTCAACGGAACCACCGAGTGGGCGCTCGATTCGGTGGACGCCCGCCGCGTGCTCTGGCTGCCCCGGGAGGATCAGTTGCGTGACCAGCTCGGCGAGGCGTTCGTCGGACTGGGCGCGGTGTCCGGCGGGTTCGCGGTCACCCTCAGCGACGGCTCCCGGCATCTCGACATCGACGCCGAACGCGCCTACGCACGGGCGGTCCTGCACCTGTTGGCCGCCTCGTGAGCGTGCTGGTCGAACGCCGGTTCCGCGGCCCGAACAAGTCCGGCAACGGCGGCTACAGCGCCGGCGCGGTCGCCGCCGCGCTGGGCCTGCCGCTCGGCCCGGCCGAGGTGAGCCTGTGGTCGCCACCACCGTTGGACAGCCCGTTGACCACCCGCGCCGACGGCGATGGCGATGGCGACGGTGGCGGTGTCACGATCCTGCACGGTGAGCAGATCGTTGCCACCGCTCGTCCGGGCCCGGTGGAGGTCGCCGTGCCCGAGCCGGTGAGCATGGCTGAAGCCACGGATGCCGCGCGGCGCTGCCCATGGCTGGTCGATCATCCCTACCCGCAGTGCTTCGTCTGCGGCACCGACCGGGCCGACGGCCTGCGCATCTTTCCCGGCCCGGTGCAGGGACGGCGCCTGGCCGCCGCCCCCTGGGTACCGGACGAATCCGTCGCCAACGGCGGCCTGGTGCGGCCGGCCGTGGTCTGGGCGAGCATCGACTGCCCGTCGCTGTTCGGCTACGGCTGCTTCGAGTCGTGGGACGCGCTCATGCTGCTCGGCCGGTTCGCGGCGCAGGTGCACCGACTGCCACGGGTGGGTGAGCCGTGCGTGGTGAGCGGCTGGGCACTGGACCGCGACGGACGCAAGCACGACACCGCGGCGGCCCTGCACACCGCGGAGGGCGAGCTGCTGGCGTTCAGCAGAGCCCTCTGGATCACGCTCAAGAACTGAGGGAAACGCGGATCGTTTGGTCGAGCTGGTCGAAACCGAGGCGAGCAGGCGTTTCCACACGCCGCATACTCGTCATCCCGGGCTCGCCCCACGATCTCGGCTCACACAGAGATCCCGGCATGCGCCGGGATGACGGGATCGGGAATCGCTGGCCGAGCTGGTCGAAACCGATGCGGGCAGGAGTTTCGACCGGCGCCGTACTCGTCATCCCGGGCTCGCCCCGGGATCTCAGCTCACACAGAGATCCCGGCATGCGCCGGGATGACGGGATCGGGAATCGCTGCCCGAGCGTCGGGACCGATGCGAGCAGGAGTTTCGACCGGCGCCGTACTCGTCATCCCGCGCTTGCCCCTGGATCTCAGCGCAGGCAAAGATCCCGGCATGCGCCGGGATGACGGGGTAGGGAATCGCCGGCCGAGCTGGCCGAAACCGAGGCGAGCAGGGGTTTCCACAAGCCGCTCACTCGTCATCCCGGGCTTGCTCTGGGATCTCGGCTCACACAGAGATCCGGCATGCGACTCTCCTATGTTTCGTCAAGGGGTGTTTGGGTGTAGGCGCGGGT
>DAOSUG010000414.1:0-2865 GCA_035378545.1 Micropruina sp.
ATTCACCTGGCCGGGCGAGCCGTACAGGCCGACCACCGAGCCGGTGAAGATGATGCGGCCCCAGCGCCGGCGCAACATGGAGCGACTGGCCCGCTTGGCGCAGCGGAAGGCACCCTTGAGGTTGGTGTCGATCACCAGGTCCCAATCCGCCTCGCTCATGCGCAGGATCAGGGTGTCCTTCGTGACACCCGAGTTGGCGACCAGAATCTCCGTTGGCCCGTGCGCCTCTTCGGCGGCCTTGAAGGCGGCCTCGACCTGAGCGCCGTCCGTCACGTCGCAGGCGATGCCCAACGCACCCTCGGGTGCGTCGCCGCCGCGGGAGAAACTGGCCACCCGGTGGCCGTCCGCGAGCAGGGCCTGCACAATGGCCGCTCCGATGCCTTTGTTACCTCCGGTGACCACGGCGCTGCGGCCGCTCACCGCCTCGGTTGAAGTCACGGAGCAGACCCTAGCGGAGGAGGCTGCGCGTGGGCATGACGACATACAGTGTCACAGTGAGTAACGCCGCGCAGGGCCGTCCGGTCCTGATCACGAGCGCCCGGCGGGCCAAGTCGCTGGACGCCGACGAACGCAACCGGCGCTACCTGCTCACGATGGCCGTCCGGGTGGCCTGCTTCATCGGCGGCGTGCTGTCGCCGAGCCCATGGAACTGGGTGTTGTTCGTCGGCGCGGCCGTCATTCCCCCCATCGCGGTGGTGCTCGCCAACGCCGTCGATCGCCGCCAACCCGTCGTGGCGAAGGACGCGGAGGCGTCCGATCGTCCGGAGTTGGGCATGGGCACCGTGATCACCGGTTCGGTGGAGGACTGACTCGTGCCTGGCCTGGGAACGATGGGCGCGGGCGCCCCGAGCACCCGCCCCTGGGTGCGCTGGATCGTGATGGGGTTGCTGGTTGCCGCCCTGGCGGTGGCCTTCGTCAATCTCGGCCGCTGGCAGCTCGACCGGTTGCAGCAACGCCGCGACAACAACGGCATCGTGGTCGCGCACGAGAGCGCGCCGGTGGTCCCGTGGACCTCGGTGTTCACCCACGTACTCACCGATGCCGACCAGTGGCAACGGGTCACCGTCACCGGCACCTTCGACCCGGCCCATTCCTACGTCGTCCGGTACCGGTCGAATGACGACGCCACCGGCTGGGAGATCATCACCCCGCTGCGCACCGGCTCCGGTGACGTGCTGGTGAGCCGGGGGTTCGCCGCACGTCCGGCCGATCAGGACTTTCCGCGGGTGGCGCCGGCACCGCCGTCCGGTGAGGTGACGATCGTGGGGTATGTGCGCCGCAACGAGCAGGGCGGTGCCGACGCGATGACGCCCGCCGATGGTGCCGTGCGGCTGATCAACTCCGATGCGGTGGCGGCGACGGTCGGCTACCCCCTGGTGAACGGGTACATCGGCGCCATCACCATCACTCCCCCGGCCTCGGACGGCCTGGTCCCTGTGCATCCGCCGGAGCTGACCGAGGGGTCGCACTTCAGTTACGCCCTGCAGTGGTTCACCTTCGCCGGCATCGCCGCCTTCGGCCTGGTCGTGTTGATCCGCTCCGACCTGCGCGACCGGCGCCGGGCCGTGGCGCAGGCCGCTCGGGCGGAAGAGGAAATGCGAGCGGAGGCGACGGCGCAGGCCGAGACAGCGGCGCAGGCCGAGACAGCGGCGCAGGCGAGGCAAGCGGCGCAGGCACCGACGACGACCGACGCCGACGAGGCAACGGCGGATGCTCACTAGCCTGAAAACCCTGCACTGATCACACACCCCTGCCTCGGCACGGCGGACAGGCTCGCACTGGTGCAGGGATTTCAGGATGCCGCTCGACAACGCCGGGTGGTTAGGGTGGCCACATGGACCTGGGACTGACCGATCGGGTGTTCGTCGTCACCGCGGCGAGTGGCGGCCTGGGCCGCGCCGGCGCCGAACACCTGGTCGCCGAGGGTGCCAGGGTGGTGCTCGTGGCCCGGCGCGTCGAGGTGCTGGACGAGCTGGTACACCAGCTGGGCGCCGATCAAGCCGTCGCACTGGCCGGCGACCTGAGCGATCCGTGCACGGCACCCTCGGACGCCGACCTCGCCCTGGCCACCTTCGGACGGCTCGACGGGGCCCTGATCAGCGTGGGCGGCCCTCCCAAGGGCACGGTGCTCGACACCTCTGACGACCAGTGGCACGAGGCGTTCGACTCAGTGTTCCTGGCCGGGTTGCGGGTGACTCGAGCCGTGGTGGCGGCGGCGACCGGCCCGGTGGCGCTCGCCCTGGTGTTGTCGTCATCGGCGAGAACCCCCCTGCCCGCCATGGCACCCTCGAACGGGCTGCGACCCGGCCTGGCGGTGTTGATCAAGCAACTCGCGGACGAGATCGGCCCGGCCGGTGGCCGGGTGGTCGGACTGCTGCCCGGCACCGTCGCAACCGAGCGGATCGACTTCCTGTACGGCCAGACCCCCGATCCGGGCGCCGCGCGGGCGAACGCCGAGGCGTCCATACCTCTGCGTCGCCTCGGTGAGCCGGCCGAGTTCGCCCGGGTGGCGACCTTTCTGCTCTCGCCCGCCGCGTCGTACGTGACCGGATCCCTGGTCGCGATCGACGGTGGCGCGATGCGGGCACTGTGAGTGCGCGCCGGTGAGCCTGCACTGCGCGCACGGGCTGCTGCGCTGCCCGCACTGCGCTGGTGATCTGAGCGCCGACGACGCTCGCTGGGTGTGCCCTCAACGGCACAGCTTCGATGTGGCCAAACAGGGGTACCTGAACCTGGCGGACGGCCCCGAGCCCGCCAATGCCGACACCGCCGCCATGCTGGACGTCCGGGCCAGGGTGCAGGCGTCCGGACTGTTCGACTTCGTCTCCGGCGCCCTGGCCGCGCAGGTGCCCCTGACCGGTGTCG
>DAOSUG010000415.1:0-2858 GCA_035378545.1 Micropruina sp.
CGCGATGGTGTTCGCCCTGGCGGGCACCTTCAGCGCCCGCGCGGCCGGCGACGGCACGCCCGGCCGGATCAATTGGCGCGGCGAGATCGCCGAGGGTTTCACCTGGCTGTGGCACAACCGGCTGATTCGCACCCTCGCGATCCTGCTGGGTCTGTTGAACCTGCTGAGCAACCTGGCGTTCGTCACCGCGGTGCTGTTCGTGCAGGACGTGCTGGGGCTGTTCGAGGGCTGGCAGTTCGGCCTGATCACCACCGGTTTCGCCGCCGGTGCGGTGATCGGCTCGCTGACCGCCGAAGGGATCACCGCCCGGCTGACGCCCGGCGTCGCGCTGCTGGTCTCGATCACCGGCATCGGAGCCTCGCTGCTGATCATCGGCCTGGTGCCGTTCGCGGTGGTGTTCTGGGTGTGCGGGGTGGCCGAGGGCATCTTCGTGGTGATCTGGAACGTGATCACCGTGTCGTTGCGCCAGCGGTTGGTGCCCGACCGGCTGCTCGGCCGGGTCAACTCGGTGTACCGCTTCTTCGGCTGGGGCACCATCGCGATCGGCACTGTGCTGGGCGGTGCGCTGGTCAGCCTCGGCGAAACCATGATGGGTCGCGACTGGGCGCTGCGCGGGGTCTTTCTGCTGGCCGGTCTGGGGCACCTGGCCGTGCTGGGCTACGCGTGGAGGCGCACCAGCACCAAGCAGATCCGGACGGCCGAGGATGCAGCCGAACGGGCCGCCGCGGCAGAAGCGGCCGCGGGCCCGGCCGCCACAACCGACGCCTGATCAACCCACCGCGGCCCGGGCACGGAGGAACGCCCGGACGCAGGTCTCGACGTCGGACGTGCTGTGCCCGGCCGACAGCTGGACCCGGATGCGGGCCCGTCCGCGCGGAACGACCGGAAAGCTGAACGCGATCACGTAGACGCCCTCGCTCAGCATGTGATCGGCGATCTGGGTGGCCCGGCGGGCGCCGTCGTCGCCGGGAAACATGACCGGCACGATCGGGTGGTTACCAGGCAGCAGATCGAACCCCTCGGCGCTCATCAACTCGCGGAACAGCACCGCGTTCGCGTTCAGCCGCTGCCGGGCCTGCGCCGACCCGGCGACCAGTTCGAGCGCCTTGCGCGAACCGGCCACCACGCTGGGGGCCACCGAGTTGCTGAACAGATAAGGCCGGGAGCGCTGCCGCAGCAGCTCCACGATCTCGGCGTGCGCGGCCACATATCCACCGGACGCCCCACCCAACGCCTTGCCCAGCGTGCCGGTCAGAATGTCGACGCGGTCACGGACGCCGAACAGTTCCGGGGTGCCGCCGCCACCCTCGCCGACGAACCCGACGGCGTGCGAGTCGTCCACGAACACCAGGGCGTCGTGGCGTTCCGCCAGGTCGCAGATGCCGGGCAACGGGGCGTAGGAGCCGTCCATCGAAAAGACGCCGTCGGTGACGATCACCCGGTGCCGGGCGCCGCCGGCCGCCACCAGTTGCGCCTGCAGATCGGCCAGATCGGCGTTGCGGTAGCGGTAACGCGCGGCCTTGCTCAGCCGTACCCCGTCGATGATCGAGGCGTGGTTGAGCTCGTCGCTGATGATCGCATCGTCGGCGCCGAACAGGGTCTCGAACACTCCCCCGTTGGCGTCGAAGCACGACGAGTACAGAATCGCGTCGTCGGTGCCCAGGAACGCGGCAAGTTCGCGCTCCAGCTCGCGGTGCTGGCTCTGGGTGCCGCAGATGAAGCGCACGGAGGCCATGCCGAAGCCCCAGTCGTCGAGGCCCGCGTGGGCGGCGGCGACCACGTCCGGGTGGTCGGCCAGTCCCAGGTAGTTGTTGGCGCAGAAGTTGAGCGCCGCACCGTCCGGGGTGGCGATGTGGGCGGCTTGGGGCGTGGCCAGCTCGCGTTCGTTCTTGTACAGGCCGGCTGCCCGGATCTCGTCCAGGGTGTGGGTCAGGTCGTCGCGCAGAGATCCATACACGTCCGCGACGCTAGCGCACCTCGCGCCGCGTGAAGCTCCACAGCGCGGACGCCACCGCAACGATCAGCAGGCAGCCCAGGTACAGCGACGCCTGGCCCAATCCGATTCGGATGACCTGCTCCACTTCTTCGCCGGCGGTGCCCCGCACCACGAACAAGGTCTCGAACTGGCCGTTGACGAAGGCGTTGAGGTTGTTGTCGGGCATCAGCTGGATCAGCCACGGCATTTCACCCACGAGCAGCGTGACGATGCCGGCCATCCATTGCGCGACCACAATGCCCAGCAGCGCCCCCAGCGGAGCGATGGTGCTGCCGAACAGCGTGGCCAGGCAGTAGCCCAGCAGGCCGGCACCTGCGGTGACGATCAGGCCACGCCCGACTATGCCCCACTCCGCTGCGGCCCCCTGCAGTCCGGACGCCCCGAGCCAGTTCCACGCGTACGCCACCATGCCGATCTGCATGATGGCGTGGACGACCGCACCCAACACCGCCGAGCCGATCACCGCGACCACCGCCTTGCTGGCGAACACTGGTGTTCGGCGCGGCACGTAGGTCAGCCAGGTGGCCAGGCTGCCCGACTTGAACTCCGCCCCCATGAACGACGCCGCCACCACCAGGGCGGCGAGCTGGGCGATCATCGTTGCGGTCTGCGCACCGTTGCCGACCAGACTCGCGTAGGTGGGCGGCTCGTAGACGAAATCGCTGCGCTGCGGCGTCCAGGTGTCACAGTCCTGGGCCGATTGGCCCGAGTCGATGCAGTCCTTGCGATCCTGTTCGGCTTGCTGCTGCGCATCGGCGTAGTCGCGCTCGGCCTGAGCAATCTCGGCAGGGCTCTGCGGACGGTACGCCTGGCTCATGCCCAGCATCACCAGCAGCGACACCCCCACGGCAGCGAGCAGCAT
>DAOSUG010000416.1:0-2856 GCA_035378545.1 Micropruina sp.
GCCTCTTGGCGTTGCCGGAGGACCAGTGGTTCGATCGCAAGTCGATTCGCGTCCGGGCGCAGGACCTCGACAGGCCGCTCACCGCCTTCGCCAACGCAGAGGGCGGGGTCATCGTGATCGGACTGTCCGACGGGCGAGTGGAGGGGATCCGAGCCCAAGCGTCGAAGCAGAACGCCATCCGGCAAGCCGCACTGGACTTCACCGTCCCTCCTGTGCGCGCACACGTGGAGCAGGTCGGCTGCATCAACGACGCCGGCGAAGTGGACGCGCTCCTCGTGATTCGTGTCGATCCGGGTGAGATGGTCCACGAGACTCGCGCCGGCGACGTGTACCTCCGCGTCGGGGACGAGTCGCGCAAGCTCGGGTTCGCCGCTCGTCAGGAACTGGAGTTCGACAAGGGGCAGGGCCAATACGATGGCCGGCCGGTCCCCGGTGTGCGGATCGCCGATCTGGACAGGAAGCTCCTCCACAACTACCGGTCGCGTGTCGGAGCTTCCAGCGATCTCAAGCTGTTCCGCGCCCGGAGTCTGGTCACCGTGAAGGACGAACTCACCAACGCTGGCTACTTGCTGTTCGCACCGCGTCCGCAAGACCTGTTCCCTGAGGCGTACATTCGCGTGATTCGCTTTCTCACCTCCGAGCGCGGCACGGGCGCCCGGCTGGGGGTCGAGGAAGGCTCTGACATCCGCATCGAGGGGCCTATCCCGCGTGCGATCCAGGAGGCGGATCGGGTGATCAGTGAGCTGATACCCAAGCGGCGAGCACTGGCCGAGAGCGGGCTGTTCGAGGCCCGTCCGATCGTTCCGCGTGAGGCCTGGCTGGAAGGAGTGGTCAACGCCGCGATCCATCGTTCTTACAGCCTGTCCGGCGACCATATCCGAGTCGAGATCTACCCCGACCGGGTCGAGATCGAAAGCCCGGGACGCTTCCCGGGCCTGGCCAACCCGGCACTCCCGCTGGAGATCCCGCGGTTCGCCCGCAACCCACGAATCGCTCGGGTTTGTGCGGACCTTCGAATCGGCCAGGAACTGGGGGAGGGCATCAAGCGAATGTTCGACGAGATGCGAATTGTCGGCCTGCGGGATCCCGCCTACCGCCAAACAGCCGGCAGCGTCCGACTGACTCTCGCCGCCCTGCCCCGTCTGCCTGCTACCCAGGCCGCGCGCCTCCCCAAGGGATCGCAGCAGATCCTGGACGCACTCCGAACCGCTGGAGTCGCCGGACTGGGGTCAGGGGAAGTGGCCGAGGCGGCAGGGCTGAGCCGCCCTGCCGCAAATGCCCGCCTGAAGGCCTTGCGTGAGGAGGGCCTCATCGTTTGGCACGGCAAGTCCTCCAAGGATCCGCGAGCTCGCTGGACACTTGCCGAAGGGAGCTGATGCGCGGATGTGGTTCTTCGGGCAAGGCCGCGTGCCTATCAGCACGTCGTCGACGGTTGCTACGCGACCATGACCTCGATGATGGCTCCCCCCGCCGGCGTGCAGCCGAACATGACGTTTGCGTTCGCCCGGGTATCGCACTTGCGTTCGTCCCATGGCCAGGCCGAGGTCGCGCAGGCCTGCGGTCAGGCTGGTAGTGGCCTCGCAGATGGTCACCTTGGCCGCGGACGGGATTGGTTGCGTCGATGGCGAGCCAGTCACCGGCGAGGGTTTGGACCTTGTTCGAGATCGCTACGTGGGTGTGCAGGTCCGGATCACCGGCCCGGGAATCACGATGCACGAACCGGGCCGCGATCATGCCCCGCACCGGCAACCGGCGGACACCATCCGTGCCCTGCCGGGTGAACAACGCCCGAGACTCCAAATACGTCAGCGCGTCGGTGACGGCTTGGTCGTGCACCGCCCGCAACCGGGACGCCAGCTCCGGGTCGGCAACCGCCACAGTGCCGAGACGGACTTGGGTGGGGACAGGGTGAGGTCGAATCCGGCGACCGGCACCCGGGGATGGGAGATCGCTTTCGTGATGAACGCGTGCAGTTCCCTCGGCCCCTCCGGTGGCACGCCGTGCTGGGCGAGGAACCGCTCTCGGCCCAACTCCGTGCGTAACTGGGAACGAACCTGCTGGGGGATCGGCGCAGCAGGTTCGAGGCCGTGGGTGTCCTGCCAAGCGGTCAGCCGGCTGGCGAGTTCGGTCTCGAACGGGCTCGGCTCACCGGCGAACACTGAGTAGGCCCGGCCAAGTCTCTCGCCGGTAGTCGGGTTCAGGCCGGCACCGAACAGGAGCTTCATCTGCTCGGCCGTCACCTCTCCGCCCAGGGCGAGGTCGACCGCGTCCAAGCCGGCGCCCCACCACCTGCCGGGAGCCTCACCCTTGGCGGCGTAGTACTCGGCCAGGCTGATGTGGCCCCTGCCGGTCACGTCCAGCGCGGCGACCTGCCGGGTCAGGTACTCATAGCCCGACCCAGCTGAGAGCTTCTGCAGACCAATCGCCACCGGACGCCTCCCTTCACCATTCCCTAAGCCCCGTCAGGCCCCGATCGGGACGCCGGCCGGGCCACTTCTTCTCTGGTTCTCAGCCCGAGACCCGTTCACTTCCTTAAGCCCCGAAACCGGCCCGTTTCGGACAGCCCAGCCTGGAGAAGTTCGACTCCGGCCAGGCGAGCGCCGGGGCCACTGGTGACGCGTCCGTCAATCAGAGCGGACCGGCGTTTCCACAAACGCTCCCCCTGGCGTCCCCAGCGCCGGTTTCGAGCCTCGGCGGCGAGGTGATCAGTGCTTGTGGGAAGCACGTTCCCCAACGTTCCCCCAGTCGCTGCATACAACCGTCTGCAGGCACACGAGAAGGGCACCACAGCACCCCCCACCCACCCCCCCACCCCGGGCAAGGCAGTCGTGGTGATCAGCGCCGATCAGGTGAACG
>DAOSUG010000417.1:0-2849 GCA_035378545.1 Micropruina sp.
GCGTCGCGCCATCACCGCGGGGTAGAGCGTGCCGTAGAGCAGAAACGCGACGAAGCCAAACCCCAGGTAGGCCAGGGGCACGCCCACAGCCACCAGAAACAGCGCCGGCGCCACCTCGTTCAGGGCCAGTACCACCAGCCACGACCCGACGTAACCGATCATGCTGACGCCCAGGCCGACCGACAGCAACCGCCGGATCGCGAACCCCTCGCGTCGCACCAGCGTGACGCCGGTGGTGATCAGGAAGACCCCAAGGATCAGCACGGTTGCCAGCAGCAAGACCAGCAGCACCAGCAGCACGACGCCCGCGGCTGTGGAGTCGAAGCGTCGCTCGGCAGAGTCCAGCAGCAATCCGACGACGGCGAGAACGGCCCAAGTCAGTATGGCCAGCAGAAACAGGCCGGTGCGAAACGTGCGCGGGTCGTTGCGATAGCTGAGCACCAGCCCCAGCAGTAGCACCACCACGCCGCCCGGCAGTTCGACCATCGCTCTCGAGCCCTCCGGTGTCAGGAATGGGGGCACTCAGGCTAGCAAGCTCAACTCGACTCAGGCCGAGGCGTCGTTGCTGGCGGGCTGAGCGGGATCCGGCTCCAGCGGCCTGGCGACCGGAACGACCAGCATCGCCAACACCGACACCGCGCCGACCACCAGCAATGCGCGCAGCACGCCGAAATGGTCACCAAGAAAGCCGAGCAGCGGCGGGCCGGCCAAGAAGGCGGTGTACCCGATCGTCGACACCACACTCAGCCGCATCGGCGCGCGAGCCGGATCGTCCGCCGCCGCCGACATGCCGACCGGAAAGCCGAGGCTGGCGCCCAGGCCCCAGATCGCACACCCGACGAAGGCGACCCAGACGTTGCCGAACACCACCATCAGGCAGCCGATGATCGCGGCGCCGAACAGGATTCGCAGCACCGCGACCCGGCCGTAGCGGTCGAGCAGGTGGGTGCCCAGAATGCGTCCTGCGGTCATGAAGCTGAGAAAGACGGCCAGGGCGACGACGCCCAGCGCGTTGTCGAGTTGGTGGCCGTCCACGAAGGCGACCGCCATCCAGTCGTTGGCCGTGCCCTCGGCGAACGCCGCGGCGGTGACCATCAGGCCGATCAGTAGGGTGCGGGGCTCCGTCCACGCCGATCGTTGCGGTGCGGACGGGGCCGCCGCCACCGGTCCGCCGGCCTCGTCGAAGGCCGGGAGGAACTGCGTGGTGCCCCACCAGCCGATCAGGGCGGTGAGCACAGCGGCGCCGCTCAGGTGCGCCAGCAGCGGAACGCCGAGCCAGGTGAGCGCGGCACCGATCAGGGCGGCCAGAACCGTTCCGCCGCTGAAGGCCGCGTGGAACCACGGCATGATCGCCCGGTCGAGGGCCTGCTCGACGATGCTGCCCTCCAGGTTCTGGGCCACGTCCCAGACCCCGCTGCCGAGGCCCGCCAGAAACAGCCCGGGCATCGTCCAGTACATCGGGAGCCCTGCCTGCACGGCAGCGGCGGCCAGCACGATGCCGGGGGCCATGGTGGCGATGCCCAGCCGGACCGTCACCACGGCGCCGAATCGGTGCGCGATCCGTCCGGCGGCGGGAAGGCCGACCAGCGCGCCGACCGACACCGACAGCAGCAGCACGGCCAGCATGCTGGGGGTGAGCGCGAGCAACTGTTTGACGTCGGGCACCCGCGACATCCAGCTGGCGAACGCGAAGCCGTTGGCGGCGAACACCAGCAGGGTGCCGGTTCGGGCTCCGGCAACGGTGCGGGAAACGGTGGAAACGGTCACGCGGATTCTCTCCTGACGATCTGGTAGCACATGGTGGGGACCGGGTGCGGAGCCTCACTCGGGGAGCGGTCGGGGTCGTCGAGCGGTGTTCTGTCAGTGGGCACAGCCGGCGCACCCGGCTCGGTGGGACAGCCCGAGTGTGAGGCCGGGGCGGGGGGCTGCGAGGGTTGCGTCAACCAGGCCAGGGCATCGGCGCGTTCGGCCCGGTTCTGCCACAGCAGGGACTCATCCGGCACGTATCGAACGCTGGTCAGCGCCGGCACGGTCAGCTCTGCCAGCGGCAGGTCGTCCACACCGATCACGGCGACCCGCTCGGGCACCGGCAGTTGCAGCCGGTGCAGGGCGGCCAGCACGCGCATCGCCACCTCGTCGTTGTAGGCGGCGATGGCCGTGAGGCCGGTTCGGCTGAGAACGGACGGCAGCGCGTCGGTCAGCCGCTGCAGTGGGCCCGCGATCGCGGTCGGGTCGAGCGCTTGGCTGCGCAGGCCGAGTTCGGACGCTCTGGCGCTCACCGCGGCGCCGCGCAGCGCCGACAAGGTGGCCAGGTCGGGGTCGGTGGCCGGCATGTACAGCACGCCGCGGTGGCCCTGCTGGGCCAGGAACTCGACCTGCGCGTGCGCCGCCCGCGCGATCATGTCGTCCAGCCGCAGCGGGCCCGGGAACAAGGTGCCGAAGGCCTGCACCCCCGCCGCGCTGAGCTGCGCGCGGGCGTCCGGATCGAGGGGTGCGACGGTGACCACCGCGTGCGGCGCCATGGCGCGGGCCAGTTCGAGCAGGGTGTCGGTCGAGCCGCCGCTGTTCCACGGGGTCAGCAGGGGAGTGAACCCTCGCCCGCGCAGGCTCTCGGCGAGCTGCGCGGTGGCGTGCTCGGCCACGTCGCCGTGCGGAATGCCGCCCCTGTCGATCACCACGATCCGGGACGCCCCGCGGGCCAGGGCCTGCGCGGCAGCGTGCTGGACGTAGCCCAGTTCGTCCGCGGCCCGGAGCACCCTCGCGCGGGTCTCGGGCGAGATCGTCTGCCCCGTCGTGCGGTTCAGCACGTAGCTGACGGTGGCCGTCGAGACCCCACTGCGGCGCGCCAC
>DAOSUG010000418.1:0-2847 GCA_035378545.1 Micropruina sp.
GGTGACGAACACGCCGTCACCCTACGACACCGGGCGAGGCGCGGCGGCTGACGCAACATGTGCAGCGGGTTGAGTGCCCGTCCGGGCGAGAGGGTGAACCGGGTGTGTGAACTGAGTTCGACCAGCGGCCTCAGGCGTTCGGCTCCGTCTTCATCGCGTGTCCGCCGAACTGGTTGCGCACCGCTGCGACCATCTTCATCGATGGCGAGTCCGCCTGCTGCGAGGTGAACCGGGCGAACAGTGCCGCCGCCATGGTCGGCACCGGAACCCCCAGGTTCACGGCTGCGTTGACCGTCCAGCGTCCCTCGCCCGAGTCGGCCGCGTAGCCCTCGATCCGGTCCAGATGCGGATCGTCCTGCAGCGCCAGCACCATCAGGTCGAGCAGCCACGAGCGAATCACCGTGCCCTCGCGCCAGGAGTTGAAGACCTCGGTCACGTTGGTCACGCTGCCGGCCGCCTCGATCAACTCCCAACCCTCGGCGTAGGCCTGCAGCAACCCGTACTCGATGCCGTTGTGCACCATCTTCACGAAATGCCCGGCCCCCACCTGGCCGGCATGCACGAAGCCGAACTCGCCCTGAGGCTTCAAGGCGTCGAAGATCGGTTGGGCGAGTGCGACGTCCGCCGCGTCGCCGCCGACCATCAGCGCGTAGCCGTTCTTGAGCCCCCAGACGCCCCCGGAGACACCGCAGTCGAGAAAGTGGATGCCCTTCTCGGCCAGCGAGCGGGCGTGCACGTCATCATCGGTCCACTTGGTGTTGCCGCCGTCGATCACCAGGTCGCCCTCGGCGAGCAGGTCCTTCAGATCATCGATCGTCTGATCGACCACCTGGATCGGCAGCATCACCCAGATCACACGGGGGCCCTGGCCACTGAGCCGTTCGGCCAACTCGGCCAGCGAGGCGGTGTCGCTGACGTCAGGGTTGCGGTCGTAGCCCACCACGGTGAGGCCGGCCTGACGCATGCGCTCGCGCATGTTGTGGCCCATCTTGCCCAGGCCAACCAGTCCGAGTTGCATGCCTACCTCCAAGAAGACGCGTTGATGCTGACGAGGCGACGCTACCGCGTCGTGTACTGCCCGCACCCCTGCAACTAAGGCTGATCTCAGTGTGGACCGGGCTCAGGCCGGCAGGCGCATCAGCATGATCACGTGGCGGTAGTCGCCGAGCGGTTCGCCGTCGAGTTCGTTGAGCGCGGTCAGCAGGCAGGGCTTGCCGGGCGCGGTGAAAGCGAAGTGCACGTACGGGGCGTCCAGGGCGGCCAGGGCGTCCGAAAGGTAATGCGGGTTGAAGCCGGCGGCGCTCAGCGAGGGGCCGTTGCCGGTCTCGTCGTGCACGACCGCCTCCAGGGCCTCGACAGCCTGCGCCTGGTCGCCGGTGGCGGCCTCCAGCGTGATCGCCTGGTCGCCGATGATCATGCGCAGCGAGGTGTTGCGCTCGGCCACCAGTCCGACGCGCTTGACTGCGGCGATCACCTCGGCGGTGTTGGCGCGCACGGTCAGGGTGGCCTGCACGTTCATCAGGTGCCGCACCTTGGGAAACTCGCCGTCGAGCAGCCGGGTGGTGATCTCGCGCACCCCGGCGGCCCCGTCGCCCTCGAACCCGATCAGGCCGTCGCCACTACCGGTGGCGGCCAGGCTGAGCGTCACCACCTCGCCGGAGGTCATCGACTTGGCCGTCTCGCCCAGCACCCGGGCCGGCACCAGGGCGGCCCCGTCGGTACGGGCCGTGCCCGGGTTCCACGAGATCTCTTTGAGCGCCATGCGGTAGCGGTCGGTGGCGAGCAATGACAGGGTGTCGCCCTCGATCTCCATGCGGACGCCGGTGAACACGGGCAGCAACTCGTCGCGTCCGGCGGCCACCACCACTTGGGACACGGCGCGGGCGAACTCGTCGCTGGTCACGGTGCCGGTGGCCTCGGGCATGCTCGGCAAAGCCGGGTAGTCGTCGACCGGAAGGGTCTGCAGGGTGAACCTGGCACTGCCACAGACCAACTCCATGCGCGAGGCGTCCGCGGTCAGGTCGACAGGCTTGTTGGGTAGCGAACGCGCGATGTCGGCGAGCAGCCGGCCCGAGACCAGCGCAACCCCGTCGTCGGTGACCTCGGCCTTGACGGTGATCTGGGCGGAGGTCTCGTAGTCGAAGCTCGACATCACCACCTGACCGCTCGAGGCCTTGATCAACAGGCCGGCGAGAATCGGCACACTCGGCCTGGTGGGCAGGCTGCGCGCAGTCCAGGCGACCGCTTCGGCGAGTACATCGCGATCAAGACGGATCTTCACGTGGCTCCCTTGCTCATACTTCCGGGGATCGATCATATCCGCAGCAGCCAGACTGCGATCGGCATCCACACCATGGGTACCGGCGCTACTTTGAGTGATCTTTGACGAGTAACAATTCTTCGTAGTCATAGCTGGTGTGAATTCTGGGGACAACGGACGAAGTCGCTGCTCAGAGCCCGGTTGCGGCTCTGGACGAGGCTGTGCACAAGTCGAAATCACACGGGTAGTAGTTGCGGACGGGCGCGGCCCGCGTGGCGTTGTCCACAGCGAAGGACGACAAGTTCCTGTAGTTCTGCACCGTCGCAGCGACAGCCTGTGTGGGACGGAGGCGGCCCTCGACACCGCGTCCATGTGTGGTCTCGACCAGCCCGACCGAACGGATCGCGCGTTGATCAGCGCTTCCCGAAACGTCGGCGGGTGACGTCGCTTGACACAACGTGGGGCATCAGGCTCGACGGCGGCGCTCGACCGATCAGCGCTTGGCGGCGCGTTGCTTGATCCGGTTGGTCAACTCGGCGACCTGGTTGAACACTTTGCGGTCCTCGCCCATCAGGTGGCGGATCTTC
>DAOSUG010000419.1:0-2843 GCA_035378545.1 Micropruina sp.
GGTCGGTGAAGAAGCGGTGTGTCGTGCCGTCGATGCGTCGCACCACGCTCAGGTCGTCCGGATCCGTGGGCTCGGCGGGGTGGGCGGGGGTGAAGTTGAGGGTCAACCCCAACGTCGCGGACGGATCCGCGGCCCGCAGTGCCTGCGTGGCCCACCCGTGGCCCAGCAGCAGGTGGTGGCCCGCGGTGTAGGCCTCGGCCGGCACGGTGTGACCCGGTGCGTGGGCGCCGCCGGCGAACGACAGGAACGACGCGCACCACGGTTCGTTGAGGGTCGTCCAGACGCGTACCCGGTCACCGAGCACGGCATGCACCCGCAGGGCGTAGTCGACGAACGCGGACGCGGTGTCACGGTTCAGCCAGCCGCCCGGCAGGTAGCTGGGCAGATCCCAGTGGTACAGCGTCAGCCACGGCCGGATGCCCGCCTGGCACAGCTCGTCCACCAGGGCGTCGTAGAAGCCGAGCCCCTCGGCGTTGGTGCTGCCGTCGGGGTCCAGAACCCGCGGCCACGACACCGAGAACCGGTAGGTGTCCATGCCGAGTGAGGCCATCAGGGCGACGTCCTCGCGGTAGCGGTGGTAGTGATCGACGGCGACGAGCCCGTCCGAACCGTCGGCGATGGTGCCCGGCACCCGGCAGAAGTCGTCCCAGATGGACGGGGCGCGCAGTTCGGCCGCGCCCTCGATCTGAAAGGACGACGTGGCGGTGCCCCAATGGAAGCCGGCCGGAAACCGCAGGACCTGCGGCGAAAGCGCCGGATCGGGCGAGATTTCGGGGTCGACAGTCTTCACGGTGCTCATCCCTTCACTGCTCCCGCCATGATGCCCGAGACCAGCTGGCGTCCGGCGAAGACGAACAACACGAGCAACGGAATAGTGGCCAGCACCACACCGGCCATGATCAGTGCCAGGTCCTTGAAGTACGACGCCTGCAGCAGTTGGAGTGCCACCGGCAGGGTGGGGTTGGTCGAACCCAGCGCGATGAAGGGCCAGAAGAAGTTCGTCCACGAGCCGACGAAGGTGAACAGCGCCAGCATCGCCGCCGCCGGACGTGCCGCGGGCAGGGCGACGTGCCAGAACGTCCGGATCATCGAGCAGCCGTCGATGCGCGCTGCCTCGATCAATTCGAACGGCAGCGCCTCTGACAGATACTGCGTCATCCAGAACACGCCGAAAGCGGTGACCAGGCCGGGCACGATGACCGCTTGCAGCTTGCCGATCCAGTCCAGCCGTGACATCACAATGAACAGCGGAATGACGCCGAGTTGGGTGGGTACCGCCATGGTGCCGATCACGAAGGCCAGCAACCCGTTGCGACCGCGGAACCGCAGCTTCGAGAACGAGAACCCGGCCAAGGTCGAGAAGAACACCACCGACAGGGCGGTGATCGTCGACACAATGATGCTGTTCATCAGCGCCTGCCAGAACCCGATGCCCGCATTCAGCACCCGCGACACGTTCTCGATGAAGTGGCCTTGCGGAATCAGGGACGGGATGGGCCGCTGCGCGATGTCGGCCGCGGTCGAGGTGGACAGTAGAAAGGCGTAGTAGAGCGGCAGGATCGAGATGCAGACGATCAGACCCAACAAGGTGTAGGTGACCCAGCCGGGGCTGCGGACGCCGCCCTCCATGCGGTGCTTGCGACGGGCTGCGGCCCGCGCGGCCCCCTTGCCGGCCAACTGATCGGCCATGGCGACGGAACTCATGTCAGCGACCCTTTCGCTTGGGACGGGCCTCGGTGCTGGCGATCCGTCGGGTGATGGCGTAGTTGAGTAGGGCGAACAGCACGATGATCAGGAACAACAGCCACGCCACGGCGGCGGCCCGGCCCAGGTTGCGTTGCCCGGCCCAGCCGAGCTCGTAGAGGTACATGGTGACCGTCATCCACTCACGGTCCGGGCCGCCCAGGCCGAAGGTGTCGAACAGGCGCGGCTCGTCGAAGATCTGCAGCCCACCGATGGTGGAGGTGATCACCACGAAGATCAGGGTCGGTCGTAGCAGTGGCACGGTGACGTGCAGAAAGGTGCGCCAACGATTGGCGCCGTCGACCACAGCGGCCTCGATCACGTCGCGAGGAATGGCCTGCATCGCGGCCAGCATGATCAGCGCGTTGTAGCCGGTCCAGCGAAAGTTGACCATGGTGGCGATCGCGGCGTGCGATGCGAACCGGTCGGCGTGCCAGCCGATCGGATCGATGCCGACCGTGCCCAGCAGCGTGTTGATCACGCCCGACTGGTCGGCGAACAGTTGCCCGAACACCAGCGAGACTGCCACCGGCGCGACCACGTACGGCACCAGCACGCCCATGCGCCAGAACGTCTTGGCGCGCAGGTTGGCATCGAGCATGGCGGCGATGAACAGGGCCAGAATCAGCTGTGGCACCGACGACAGCACGAAGATGCTGAAGGTGTTGACCACCGCGTCCCAGAAGCGGGGCTGGTCGATCACATAGGCGAAGTTGCCCATGCCGATGAAGCCCTGATTGCCGGTGACCAGGCTCCACCGGTTGAGCGCCACCCAGCCGGTGTACAGCAGGGGAAACATGCCGACGAGGGCGAAGAGCAGGAAGAACGGGGCGATGTAGAGGTAGGGCGCGGCGCGCACGTCGAAGCGGCTGAGTCGCTGTTGCCAGGTCACCGGATGTCTCCATTTCGGCTGGGGCCCGATCGAGCGTGGGCGCGGTGAGCACACGAGGTGCAGGACTGGGTGGTGGGCTGCGCAGCATCGAGCAGCCGGGGCCGGTGTACGGCGGGCGAGGGTGTGCGGCAGGGGCGGAGGACACGCGGCCGGTGTGCGGCAAGCGCGGGTGTCCGGCGACTGCGTGGTGCCGGCGGGACCCTGGACG
>DAOSUG010000420.1:0-2840 GCA_035378545.1 Micropruina sp.
GCCTCACCCGGCCTCGCCATGCGAGCCATCGCCGCCGGGACCGATCGCGAGCCGAGCTACGAACAGCGGATGAGCGACCACTCCCCCGTCGTCGTCGACTACGCGTGGTGAGGTTGCCGCGCCACATCTCGAACGCGAGCAAAGAATGCTACGCATTCGCCGGCAGGGGCTAGACAAAGCGTCGTGGGTTCACAACGATTCGTCATTTCAACCGAAGTCACCAGGCCAACCAATAGGGACCTGAAGCACATTTTCCGGGCGACACGCCAGCGGACAGCGTCGAATAGAGCAGGGCAATTGTGCCACCTCGCCGACTGTGCGGGGTCGCCGTGCCATACGGCATCCCTGTGCCGCGTGACTACTGGAGGCGCATGCACTGGCCCGCGACAACTGCACGGACCAGGACTCAACGGCCTGATCATGGGCGCTCTATTGACGCGCCCCGGATTATGGGAGCATGCTCAACCCGCGCCTTTCTTCAAGCCTGAAGAAGTGCCAAGAATGCTCACCCACCCCTCGAGCATTGCTAAAGCCGACGAACCGTCCGTTGCCGATCCCACCACCCCTGCCGCGATGGGCGCTTTCAGTCGCGGCATAACCGGAATGCGATGACCAGATGAGCATCACGTACCAGTTCGACCTGTCCCATCTCGACCCCGACCGCACCTACACCCTGCACAAGCGCGGACGGGTGTACCCGCTGCGCCGGCACACCCGAGCCAGCCTGGCCGAGGCCCTGGGCGACGACCGCAGGCTCCAAGCGGCGAGGCAGCGGATCACCCACTACGTCAGCGGGGTCGCCACCAGCCCATCCGACGGGGTGGTGATCCAGGCGGTGCGCACCCCCGTCACCGTCGACGGTCCCAAAGGGCCCGGCACCCAGACCTACAACCAGCTGGTCACCTTTGCCATCTCGATCCCGGGTGCCGACAGCCCGTTGAACGACGCCGAGGATCTCGCCTGTGCGCTGCTCTTCATGCACAACAACCTGGCCAACCTGTCGGCGCAGCAGGACTTTACGGTGCCCACCTACATTCTCGGCACCTGCATCCGGCCGAACGCGGGCGATCTGGCCCAGCAGCTGTCGGAACTACCACTGCAGGGTGAGAGCTGGATCAGCGACCCGTACGCCGTGATGACCAGTGCAACCCAGCATCTGCTCTATCCCTCGCCCCCCTCACCGGACGCCCTCGCCAACGACCCGCTGCTGTGGCGCGAAGGCCGAGATCCCCTGATCGAACGACTGCTGCGGATGCGCAACCAGCCCACCGACTCCGGCTCGCAGCCGGGCGACTGGGTGTACTCCCAGCGGTTGAACGTGGACGTGCTGCAGCCGGCCCTGTCGGGCTCGCTCGGTGCGGCGTTGCGCGCCGCCAAGAACGCCGAACAGCTTGAGGGCATCACCTGGAACACTCAGGATGCGGTCGCCTCCAGCGACTACGCAGCCAGCACCGAGCCCCCGCGGTCACGCCGCGCAACGGGACCGGCCGCCACCGCCGGTGCGGACGACGTCACCTGGACGGTGACCAACCTCTCCCCCGGCAGCGGACTGGACGTGGACGCGTCCTCGCTGAAGGTCGACATGACCAAGGACACCGACAACCCCGACTACGCGGGCCAGCTCACCCTGAACTGCACCAACAACTGGCTGCGGCACCTGTCGGCCTACGTGCAGTTCCTGAAGTACTCCGGCGAGGGTTCGTCGCAGACCCTGGTGCCGATCGACCTGGGCGCCAGCGACACCGAGGTGAAGGTTGCCGACCCGAGCGAGCCGGGGCACTACATCTATGAGTACGTGAACACCAAGTGGCCGGGCGACTTCTGCAACGTCAAGGACCCGCTCTGGTCAGGCATGGGCTTCATCGAACCGGACCACACCAAGAAGTTCCTCACCTGGGTGAGCCCCACCGGAACGATCTGCGGCATCCCGGTGCCCGCGGCACCCACCACGCTGATCGTCGACTACATGCCAAAGGACACCAACGTCGTCCGGATCATGTGGGGCGGAATGGGTCGCGGCCCCTACGACCAGGACGTCTGCGCGCTGGGCATTTCGTTCACCGCGGTGTTCGAGTTGGCACTACCGATGATTCTGCTGATCTACGACGCGGCCACCGTCGACAGCGCAGCGCTCACCGAGACGGTGTGGAACCACAAGGGCACGATGTTCAACCTGGCCAAGACCATCGTGAGCGTGGTGATGAACACCAAGCTGAACGCCGACACGATGATTCAGCAGGACGCCGAGGCGATCGGCAAGTTTCTGGCCGAAACCCTGCTGCCCGACCTGCTGCAGACCGGCTGTGCCTACGGGGTGATCCTGCTGGCCCAGATCGCCGTCGGCGCCGTGGTCGAGTCGATTCCGTTCCTCGACATCGCGTCGTTGATCTTCAACGGCGCCATCACCGTCGCCCAGCTCAGCCAGACCATCGTCGAAGTGGTGGATTCGCCGTTCGTGTTCACCACCGATATCGCCCGCACCTTCGACCTCACCCTCACCATCGACCCCGACTCCACGATGCACGAGTTTCCGCCGGAGGCGATCGGCGGCACCTACCAGGTCGCCATCGCCTTCTCGACCAACGCCACCCCGGCAGTGACCACGAGACAGATGCCGGCCACCACGTGGAGCGATCCGCTGCAGCTGAGCTTTTCCGAACTGCCCGCCGGCGGGCAGATCCAGCTGAACGTCTACATGTACTCACCGACCGGCTGGCAGGCCGGGCAGGGCCAGAGCGCCTGGATCGACGCCAAGGGCGACGGCACCGGCCCGAACCCGTCCACCAGAACGGTCGAGGTCACGGTGACCACGCCGGTGGTATCGGTGATGGCGACGCCGC
>DAOSUG010000421.1:0-2825 GCA_035378545.1 Micropruina sp.
GCACATGCACATTGACCAGCCGGGTGTCGGACGGGTGGTGGTAGCCCCACACCTCCTGGAGCAGCATTTCGCGGGTGAAGGCGTGCTTGGGACGGCGGGCCAGCGCGTGCAGCAGGTCGAACTCGAGCGGGGTCAGGACGATCAGCTCGGTGCCGCGGCGCACGGTGTGTTCGGGCACGTTGATCACCAGGTCGCCGATGGCCAACTGGCCGGAGTTGTCGCTGGGCACATGGCGGCGCAACCGGGTGCGGATGCGGGCCAGCAGCTCGCGCACCTTGAACGGCTTGGCCACGTAGTCGTCCGCGCCTGCCTCCAATCCCTCGACCACGTCACGGGTGTCGGACTTGGCGGTGAGCATGACGATCGGCACCCCCGAGGTGGCGCGGATGTCGCGGCACACGTCCACCCCGTCACGACCGGGCAGCATCAGGTCGAGCAGCACCAGGTCGGGCTGGTACCGCTTGAACAGGTCCAGGGCGCGCGTGCCCGAACTGCACCAGGCCGTGTCGAAACCGTCAGCCTCCAGCACCAACTGCAGCATCTCGGACAGTGCGACGTCGTCGTCGACCACGAGGATACGTTGCGTCGTCTCCGACACTGCCACCTCACTTGCGAAAGCCTGGGGCCCCTGCGTGGGCTCCTCCCCTGGGTGGGAGTGTAGTCGGCGGGTCGTGATCAGTTGCGTTCCGGGGTCGGGGTCCAACTGGCCAACAACGCCAGGTCGCCGCCCTGCCGGCGCAACACCCGGCGCCAGAGCGTGTCGGGGTCGGTGTCGTACACGTCGGCGTAGGTGGCCCGCACCACGTGCCACCAGCCCTCGTCCAGTTCGTGTTCCAGCTGGCCCGGGGCCCAGCCCGCGTAGCCGGCGAAGATGCGCAGGTCGCGGTAGGCGCCCTCGGCGATCTCGACCGGCGTGTCGAGGTGCAGCAGGCCGACGGCGTCGAACAGCGAGCGCCAGCCGGGCGGCTCCTCCTCCGGACGACGCGGCGAGGCGAGACAGATCGCGCCCTCCTGCGAGACCGGCCCGCCCTCGAACAGCACCTTGGGTTCGCTCACCAGGGGCGCCCAGGCGGGCAGTGCGCTGCGCAGGTCGATGGTGGCCTCACGGTTGAGCACCACGCCGAGCGAACCGGACTCGTCCGCGTCCAGCACGAGCACGACGGTCTGATCGAACACGCCGTCGCTCAGTTCGGTGCCGGCAACCAGCAACACCCCGGGGGTGGCCGCCTCGGTCACTGCGCTCGCCCCTGCATGGCCTCAAGCATGCCATTGCCGAAGCGCTGTGCGCAGTGACCCAAGAGGGTGCAGCCCGGGCTCGGGACGCCCGAAGGCCCCGTCCGATCGGACGGGGCCTTCGCGCTCACAGGTGGAGGTGGGGGGAGTCGAACCCCCGTCCTCAGAAGGTGAACCAGGACTTCTCCGGGCGCAGTTGACCTGACGGTTTTCTCGGCTTCTACCCTCGGGTCAACCCGTGGTAGCCAAGCCCAGTTCCAGTGAAGTCCCGAGCCGCCCCTGGAACCCAGGCGGCTCAGCAAGCCTTCTAAACGAGGCCAGTGATCGGACGGAAGGCTACGCCCGGACTGACCCTTCGGTCACTGCTCAGGCAGCGAGAGCGAAGTCTGCGCGAGAATTGTCGGCAGTTATTGGTTTTCCAAGGATCGTTAACGAGATGTCCTTGGATCCTCGGCCCGCTTCTCCTGGGACTACCGTCCCGAGTCGAAACCAGTCACCCCCTATTGAGTTGTTGCTGTTGCGTTGTTGCTGCTCATCGGTCGCCCGGTGAGCAGACCAGACTATCAACGTTTGCGCTCGGGCAAAACTTCCAGCGGCACCAGGGCACGGATCGGGTTGCGCCAGTCGGCACCCTTAGCCGCCTTGACCGCACCGATCACCGTCACGACCACCCAGATCACCGTCCAGATCCGGGCCAACGGGTTGCCGTCGCCGGGCAGCAGTCCCCCGAGCGCGCCTGTCACGATCCCGACCACGAAGGCGATCAGCTGCCAGTTGAACGCCTTGGCCGCCTCGCGCTTGGCATAGGAATCCTTCGCGCTGATCGCCCAGATCACCGCGGGCCCGATCAGCCAGGTCAGGAACGGCGACAGGTGAGCGATCACCGCCATCGTGGTGCCCTGATCGGCGGACGAGCGCGGAGCCGTCATGACGGTGCCGGCGTAGGTCGCCGCCTCCGGTTCGCGGTAGGAACGGTACTGCTGGGCGGCCGGTGCGGGCAGCGGGCCGTCGGTGGCGGCGGCCAGTTCGTCGAGCCGCTCGGCGGTGATCACCCGCGCCATCCGGGCCTCGAAATCGGCCGCGTCGATCCGGCCCAGGGCGTGTGCCTCGCGGAGTCGCCGTTCGGCGGCGTCGCGGTCGCTCTTGGTGACGGCGTCGATCGGTGCGAAGAAGTCGTTGGTCATGGCTGCCATTGTGCTCGGGCCGTCGTCGGCGGCGTATCGGGCACTGCCCTGCCCGTGCCCCGGAACCGCCCTCGGGGTAGCGGCGTCCGGCATAGGTTGAAGGCATGCCCAACTCGCTCGCATTCGCCGATCTCGGCGAGGGAATCGGTGATGCCACCGCCGTGCTTCGCAACAACGCCGCCAGTGCCGGTCTGGACGTGCCGATC
The DNA here is from genome assembly GCA_035378545.1 of Micropruina sp. Classification (GTDB taxonomy): domain Bacteria; phylum Actinomycetota; class Actinomycetes; order Propionibacteriales; family Propionibacteriaceae; genus Micropruina. The sequence goes on from DAOSUG010000421.1 coordinate 2,624, forward strand.
CCCACCTGTGCTGGCTGGACGATGCGTGACCTGGTGACCCATCAGGGCCTCGTGCACCGGTGGGCGGCCGCGACGGTACGGGGCGAGCGGCCGCGCGCGGATCCCGATGTCGAGGCCGAGGCCGCGGCGGCGTCCGATCTGCTGGAGTGGCTGGACGACGGCATGGTCGACCTGCTCAACGCGCTCGCGACCGCGCCCGAAG
>DAOSUG010000422.1:0-2823 GCA_035378545.1 Micropruina sp.
AAAGGCGATGTAGGCGTCGTGCACCTTTCCGTAGACGAACCAGCCGCCGCCAAGCAGCACCGCCAGCGACAGCACCACCGCCACCGACCCCCGGACCCGGTACCAGACCTCTTTGGGCACCCATCGGCCGGTTTCGGGATCCCGCAACTCGCGGAACAACTTCGCCATCAGTTCGTCCTTTGCTGGTCGCGCCGGTTGTTTCGTCACTGCGCCGGGTCGCCGGGAGCCCTGCCCGTGGCACGCTCCACGGCCAACGCCTGCTCCAAGATTGCCACGGCCGCCGCCTGGTCGATGACGGCGCGCTGGCGACGGGTGTCGCGACCGGCCGACTGCAACCGTCGGCCGGCGGCAACGGTGGTCAGCCGTTCGTCGCTGAACCGCCAGCTGAGCAGCGGATACGCACCGATCAGCGCCGAGGCCTGCCCCCGCACATAACCTGCGGACGGCCCCTCGTCGCCGGCCAGGGTGCGGGGCAGGCCGATGATCACCTCGATCGGCTCGTACTCGGCCAGCAGTTGCGGCAACCGCCGGGCCGCGGTGTGGGCCTGGACGGTCTCGACCGGGTACGCGAGCGTGCCGTCGGGGTCGCAGGCGGCCACCCCGATCCGCGCCTTGCCCCAGTCGAGCGCCAACCGGACGCCGCGCCGAAAGGTGGGCCGGTGATCGAGCGTGCCGAGATCCGTCCGATGATCGAGCGAGTCGAGCTCCGTCCGATGATCGAGCGTGTCGAGATCCTCCGCATGCGCAGCCAGGGTCTCGACGGGCTCGACCGGCTCAACCCGCGAAACGGTCTCGACAGGCTCCACCCGCGAACCAGTCTCGACCGGCGAGCGCTGGGCCTCGGCGTCGCCGGTCAAAGAGCAGTCACCGCGGTCCGGATGGCGTCCAACGCACGCGCCGCGCCGGCGCCGTCGGTGCCGCCACCCTGCGCGAAGTCGTCCTTGCCGCCGCCACGTCCACCAAGTTCGGCCGCACCGAGCGAGACCAGTCGCCCCGCGCGCGCGCCCGCCGTGCGGGCGGCCTCATTGGTGGCCACGACCAGCACCGGCTTGTCGTCGGCGCCACCGAGCAGCGCGACCACGGCGGCGTCCGAGCCCAGTTCGCTGCGCACCTGCAAGGCGACTGTGCGCAGGTCGGCACCGGAGGCACCGCGCAACTGCTCGGCCACCAGCCGGATGCGGCCGGCCGGCGACGCCTTGGTGGCCAGCCCGGACGCCCCGGCCAGCAGTTCCTTGCTGCGGTAGTTCTCGATCTGCTTCTCGGCCGCCTTCAACTGGGCCAAGAGCTTCTCGACCCGGTCGGTCAACTGGTCCGGCTGCGTCTTCAGGGTGTCGGCGAGCGTCGCGACCAGCGCACGCTCGGCGGCGAACCGGTCGAACGCCTCGGTGCTGACCAGCGCCTCGACCCGGCGGATGCCCGAGCCGACCGACTGCTCACCCAGCAGGCTGACCAGCCCGATCTGCGAGGTGCGCACCACGTGGGTGCCGCCGCACAGTTCGCGCGACCACGGCCCCGCCAGTTCGACCATGCGCACCACGTTGCCGTACTTCTCGCCGAACATCGCCTGCGCCCCGAGCGCCTTGGCCTCATCGAGCGGCAGCTCTCGATCGGTCACCTCGAAGTCGTCGCGGATCGCGGCGTTGACGATGCCCTCCAGCTCGCTGCGCATGCTGGGCGAGAGCGCCTGCGACGCGTTGAAGTCGAAGCGCAGGTAGCCCGGCTTGTTGTACGAGCCGGCCTGGTGAGTGCCTTGCCCCAGCAACTGCCGCAGGCCGGCGTTCACGATATGCGTGGACGTGTGGGCCTGGCTGGCCGCGAACCGGGCGGGGGCGTCCACCTGGGCCAGCACGCGCTGTCCGGTGCTCAGCTCACCCTCGTTCACCAGCACCTTGTGCACCACCAGGCCCTGGATCGGACGTTGCACGTCGAGCACGTCCAACTCGAGGCCGGTGGCCGTGAGCACGCCGGAGTCGGCGTCCTGGCCGCCCGCCTCGGCGTAGAACGGTGTCTCGTCGAGCACCACCTCGACCACGTCGCCCGGACGCGCGGAGGTCACCGCGGCGCCGTCCGCCACGATGCCCCGCACCCGGGTGTCGACGCTCAGGTCGGTGAACCCCAGGAACGGCGTCTCACCGGTGCTGCGCAGCGTCCGGTAGGCGTCGGTGTTCACCGCGCCGCCCTTCTTGGCCCTCGCGTCGGCCTTGGCGCGATCCTTCTGCTGCTGCATCAGCGTGCGGAAGCCCTGCTGATCGACCTCGAGGCCGGCCTCGGCGGCCATCTCGAGGGTCAGGTCGATGGGAAAGCCGTAGGTGTCGTGCAACTGGAACGCCTGCTCGCCGCCGAGCACACCGGCGTGCTCGCGCTTGGCCTGACCGGCCGCCAGGTCGAAGATCTGCGTGCCGGCCGCCAGGGTGCGGCGGAACGCCTGCTCTTCGGCGTAACTGGTCTGCGACACCCGCTCCCACTGGCTGGTCACCTCGGGGTAGCTGACCTCCATCAGCGCCTTCGACACCGGCAGCAGCTCCGGCAACACCGGGTCGTGCACGCCGAGCAGCCGCATCGAGCGGATCGAGCGCCGCAGCAGCCGACGCAGCACGTAGCCGCGCGCCTCGTTGCCGGGCGTCACGCCGTCGGTCATCAGCATCAGCGCCGAGCGGACGTGGTCGCCGACCACCCGCAACCGCACGTCGTTCTGGGCGTCGCGGCCGTAGCTGGTGCCGGCGAGTTCGGCGGCCCGGGTGATGACCGGAAAGATCTCGTCGATCTCGTACATGTTGGCCACGCCCTGCAGCAGGTAGGCGGTGCGTTCCAGGCCCATGCCGG
>DAOSUG010000423.1:0-2814 GCA_035378545.1 Micropruina sp.
CGCGCACTCCAGGAATCCAGATGCGGTTAGAGGGTCACCGTCCTCGACACTCGTCCGCGGGCACGAACAGGGCCTCCACGTCGGACGCCTTGAGCCGCAGCACCTTGCCTCCCACCACGTAGCACGGCAGCTTCCCCGCCGCGGTCAGCCGTTTCAGCGACCGAACCGACAACGTGGAGAGTTCCGCCGCCTCAGGGTAGGACAACCACTTCGACGTGCGACCGAACGTCGACTGCTGGGTGGTCTTCCTCGAACGAGTCATCGTCAGGGCGGTCATGTCATCTCCTCGGTGATCGACGGACGCTGGTGTCGTCCTTCACCCTCCAGAAGTGACCAAGGAGGCTGTCGACGACGCGTGAAAACTGGGCAGTAATCGACGGGTGAAAGTTGAGCACCCCGAGTACGCCTTGGGGTGTGATCACGTTGGAGAACTGGGCCGAGATTCGTCGGCTGTACAAGTCCGAGGGGCTCTCGCAGTCCGCTATTGCACGCGAGTTGGGGATCGCGAGGAACACGGTCGCGTCGGCGCTGAAGACCGACACGCCACCGCGGTACGTGCGGCCGCCGAAGGGGTCGCTGGTCGACGCCGTCGAGCCGCAGATCCGGTTGCTGCTGAAGGAGCATCCGAAGATGCCGGCCACGGTGATCGCCGAGCGCGTCGGCTGGCAGCACTCGATGACGATCCTCAAGGAACGAGTCCGTGAGCTGCGGCCCTTGTTCGTCGGTGTCGACCCGACCGATCGGGTCGTGTACGAGCCCGGTCAGGTCGCTCAATGCGACCTGTGGTTCCCGCCCCTGCTGATCCCTGTCGGCGGCGGTCAGGCACAGATCCTGCCGGTGTTGGCGATGACGTGCGGCTACTCGCGGATCACGGGTGGCGCGATGATCCCGTCGCGTCAGGGCGGCGACATTCTGGCCGGCATGTGGGCCATCCTCGGCGCCTGGGGCGCGAGCCCGCGGACGCTGGTGTGGGACCGTGAAGCGGCGATCGGTGGCACCGGCAAGCTCACTGTGCCTGCTGCGACCTTCGCCGGCACCCTGGGGGTGCGGATCAAGCTCGCCCCGCCACGTGACCCGGAGTTCAAGGGCCTGGTCGAGCGCCGCAACGGGTTCTTCGAGACCTCGTTCCTACCCGGGCGCACCTTCACTGGCCCCGGCGACTTCAACGACCAGTTCACTGACTGGATCGACCAGAAGGCCAACCGGCGCCACCTGCGCGCGATCGGCGCCACCCCGCGTGAGCGGTGGGACGACGACAAGTCTGCGATGGTCGCCCTGCCACCGTTCAGTCCGCCGGTGGGGCTGACGAACAGGATCCGCCTGGGTCGGGACTACTACGTGCGGATCGGCTCGAACGACTACTCCGTGGACCCGTCCGCGGTCGGCAGGTTCGTCGAGGTGGTCGCGACTCCTGACGTCGTCGCGGTCACCTGCGAGGACCGGATCGTCGCGACCCATGCCCGGCATTGGGGAAGCGGCGCCACGATCACCGACCCGGACCACGTCGCGACGGCGAAGGAGCTGCGGGGCTCGTTCAATGCGGCGCGTGCTGCTGCGGCGGCACGTAAGACCAGCCGCGCCCACGGCGACGGGCACGTCGTCGCGCTACGCGCCCTGCCCGACTACGACGACCTCTTCGGCGTCGACTTCCACCACGCCCCCGACCTGCAAGGAGTCCACACCTCATGACCGCTATCGCCACCGATGTGTCGTCGAAGATCGCCTACCTGGCCCGCGCACTGAAGACCCCCACCATTGCCCGCACGTGGGAAGACATCGCGGTCCAAGCGCGCGACCTGGGCTGGTCGCATGAGGAGTACCTCGCCGCGGTCCTGGAACGCCAGAACAGCGAACGCGAGGCATCGGGGGCGATGATGCGGATCAAGACCGCTCACTTCCCGGCCATCAAGACCCTCGAGGACTTCAACTACGACCACCTGCCGTCGCTGCGCCGCGACATTCTCGCGCACCTAGCCACCGCGACCTACGTCGCGAAGGCCGAGAACGTGATCCTGCTCGGCCCGCCCGGGATCGGCAAGACACACCTCGCGATCGGGCTGGGCGTCAAGGCCGCACAGAACGGCCACTCCGTGCTGTTCGACACCGCGAGCAACTGGATCACCCGGCTGGCCGGCGCCCACCAGGCCGGAACGCTGGACGCCGAGCTCAAAAAGATCCGCCGCTACAAGCTCATCATCATCGACGAGGTCGGCTACATCCCCTTCGACACCGACGCCGCGAACCTGTTCTTCCAACTCATCGCGACCCGCTACGAGCAAGGCTCGATCATCGTCACATCGAACCTGCCCTTCGGCCGCTGGGGCGAGGCCTTCAGCGACGACGTCGTGGCCGCCGCGATGATCGACCGACTCGTCCACCACGCCGAGGTCATTGCCCTGTCAGGAGAGTCCTACAGAACCCGCGCCCGCCGCGAACTCCTCGCCAAGAACGGCAACAAGTAGACGACCAGGTGCTCAAATTTCACCCGTCGAAACCTGCTCAATTTTCAGCCGCCGTTGACACCCGCGGGGTCGAACTGCTGGCTGAACCGGGCCCAGAAGTCCACCTCGATCGCCTGCTCGCGGCCCAACGGTGCGATCAGGGCGTGTTCGTCGTCGTGAATGAAGCCATAGGAGGTCGTCCGCCAGGCGTCCGAGCCCTCCTTTGCCTCGACAAGCAGCCCACCGGGGGTCTGCTGACTGCGCACGGGTGGGCTGGTCCAGCGGCCCGTGGCCCAGTCGACGGTCTCCACGCGCCGACCCTAATGGTCTGGGCGAACCGGGGTCGGTTTGCACCGCAGTCGGTTCAAACCAA
>DAOSUG010000424.1:0-2794 GCA_035378545.1 Micropruina sp.
GGACTCAGCGAACCAAGCCCGGACCCACCGATGACCCAGCCGGCGTGACCGGCGCCGGCCGGGGCTGGGGAGCCGGTCGTTGCGGGGCCGTCACGGTCGTCTGTCCCACAGTGGAGACGCGGCCGGGGCGGGGATGGCCGCGCAGCAGGCGGACGTTCGGTGGAGCCGGGCTTCGGAGTCACTCACCCACCCACCCGAACCGTCTGGCACGACGGGACTCCCGCCTGAAAAGCCTGCACCAGTGGCAGACCTCGCGGCGCGCGCAGGCATGACCCCCTGCACTGGTGCAGGGATTTCAGGCGGTGACCGTGGCGACCGTGCAGTACCCCTCGCTGATCGGCCCGTCGCTGATCGGTGCGCCGCTACCCGTCGCTGCCGCGCGGAATCTGCAGGGTGGCCAGCAGGTCCTCGTGCAGTTGGATCCAGACCAGTTGACAGCAGTTCCGATCGGGGGAATCGAGCCACTCGTGGGCGCCGCGCCGCACCCGGCCCAGGGCCTGCCGGTGCAACCGGTCGTAGCCCTCGAACCGGTTCAGCACCGTGGTGAGTGAGCCGACCAGCTCGGTCAGCGACTGGTCGATGACCTCGAGTTCGACGAGCACCCGCATGTCCCAGACCGGGTCGGAATGGTCGTTGACCGCGCTCGGCGCGCCGGGCAGGGGGCGCAGCTGCCAGTTGGTGCAGGCCACCCCGTGCGGGCCGTTCAGCGCCACGAATCGGCGGTGCGCCTCGATCAGCGCCGGGCGCGCGCCGAGCCCGTCCAGTTCGCCGGCGAGCTGCCGCTCGTTCTCGGCCCTACCGCGCTCGGTCAGCGCCCAGGTTTCACCGAAGTAGTCGTAGCGGGTCACCCAGCCGTAGGCCTGCGCGTCCAGCAGGTGCTCGGCGACCTCGCCAACGGGCCGGCCGAACCGGTCGGCGACCGCCGCGGTGGACGGTCCCCCGAGCACCCGGACGCCGTGCAGGGCAAGCAGTGCGGGATCGGACGTGGCGCCCACGCTCAGGCGAACGTGGTGTACGAGAAGGCGGGCGTGTGACGCAGTTCGTCCAGCTCGGCCAGATCCTGCGCGGACGGCTGCCAGGCCCCGGCCTCGACGTTGGCCGCGATCTGCTCCGGGCGGGTCACGCCGCTGATCACGCTCGCCACCGCGGGCTGAGCGGCCAGGCCGCCGATCGCGACGGTCAGCAGCGACAGCCCGCGCGCGTCGGCGTAGGCCTGCAGCGCCTCGATCCGATCCCAGTCGGCACCCTGCAACCGGTTGGCCTGCGATTCCAACCGCGACCCCGCCGGCGCCGCCTCACCGCGCCGGTACTTGCCGGTGAGCAGCCCGTAGGCCAGCGGAAAGTAGGGCAGCAGGCCGATGCCGAAGTGTGCGCAGGCGGGCACCAGTTCCTGCTCGGCGGCCCGGTTGTACAGCGAATACTCGTTCTGCGCCGAGACGAAGCGGTGCAGACCGGACGTCCGTGCCACCCAGTCGGCGTCCGCCACCTGCCAGGCGGTCAGGTTCGAGGAGCCGATGTAACGCACCTTGCCCTCGGCGACCAGGTCGCTCATCGCGCTGAGGGTCTCGTCGATCGGCGTGATCGGGTCGGGACGGTGCAGCTGGTACAGGTCGATGTAATCAGTACCGAGCCGGCGCAGGCTGGCCTCGACCGCGCGACGCACGTACCGTCGCGAGCCATGGGCACCGAAGTGCTCGGCGTCGTGGTCGCCCATGCCGAACTTGGTGGCCACGACCACGTCCTCGCGTCGCTTGCCCAGGGCACGGCCGAGCAGTTGCTCGCTGGCCCCGTCCGCATAGGAGTCGGCGGTGTCGAACAGGGTGATGCCCTGCTCGATGGCCGCATCGACCACGGCTTTCGTCTGGTCGGCGTCGATCCTGGCGCCGAAGGCGTTGCAGCCGACGCCGACCGCCGACACCATCAGGCCGCTGTCTCCAAGAGGGTTGAACCGCATGGGGCGAACCTACCCTCTGCGCGCGACGGGCACGATCCGGTTAGCCTGGGCAGCCACGACCCCAACGCCAGGAGACCCCATCGTGACCGAAGCCAGTTTCGTCGTCGTCGCCAACCGATTGCCGGTCGACCGGGACGCCGACGGCGGCTGGAAGCGCTCCCCCGGCGGCCTGGTCACGGCCCTGGAACCGGTGATGCGCAAGGCGGACGGCGCCTGGGTGGGTTGGCCGGGCAAGCCCGACCTCGACCTCGAACCGCTCGAGGTCGACGGCACCGACCTGATTCCGGTGCGGCTGAGCGCCGAAGAGGTGGAGCTGTACTACGAGGGCTTCTCCAACGACACCATCTGGCCGCTGTACCACGACGTGATCGCGGCACCCAGCTACCGGCGCGCCTGGTGGGACGCCTATGTGCGGGTCAATCGGCGCTTCGCCGAGGCCGCCGCGCGCGCCGCAGCCGAGGGCGGCACGGTCTGGGTGCAGGACTACCAGTTGCAGTTGGTGCCGGCGATGCTGCGCGAGGAGCGTCCGGATCTGGTGATCGGGTACTTCCACCACATTCCGTTCCCCGCGTACGGACTCTTCAGCCAGTTGCCCTGGCGCCGGCAGGTAGCCGAAGGGCTGCTCGGTGCCGACGTGATCGGCTTCCAACGCAAGGCCGATGCCAGCAACTTCGCCCAGGCCGTCCGCCGGTTGTTCCGCTACGAGACGAAGGCGCACGGCATCAGGGTGCCGACCCCCGACGGCGGCACGCGGCGTGCGCTGGCCAAAGCCTTCCCGATCTCGATCGACGTCGAGTCCTACGAACAACTGGCCGCCAGCGACGAGGTGAAGGCGCGGGC